>NZ_JBILJQ010000170.1:0-2736 GCF_044377145.1 Aquimonas sp. | reverse complement strand
GCGCGAAACTGCATGGCCGCTTGGCTCGTCATCTGGCGGCGCGAGGCGCGCCCGCGGCGCGACAGGTTCACTGCTGGGTTCTGCGTCGGCCTCACCCAGCGCCGTGGAGAGAGACGTGCTGTCGCCGGCCTCGGCCGCCTGGAGCGCCGCCAAGAATGCCTTGAAGCCGATTTTGCGAAGGCTCATTCGCACCACCTCCGGCGCCAACGATGAACCCTTCAGCGCGATGAGGGCGCGGCGAGTGAAGTGGGACACCATGGCGCCGACCAGCGCAGATGCCTGCTTGGCTTCCACAGCGGCGCGAATCGGTTCCCTACCGGCATCGGCGACGATTCCGCGAATCAGGTCATCGTCGATCGGCAGGCCGATCACATTGCGGAATTGGTCGAAGACCAAGGAGCTCGATGCGGTGTTTTGGGCCTGTGCAGTCATTGTTGGATCTTCCCGGGTGGCGTTGGATTGAGCCCCTGGCCAGTCTCACTGGGTGAGAAGGCGTGGTTCCAGCTTCACTCTGAAGCACACCTGCGCCTCGTCAAGATGCGCAAAAAAGACCCCGAGCGGACCAGTGACGGTCGGCTCGGGGTCGGGTTCGCGCACTCAGCGCTGAACTTCAGCGAAGAAGCGCTTCAGGCACTCGGTAAACACATCAGCGAAGGGTCCAGTCACGGTCACTTTCGGTGTGTGCGGGCGAGGCGCGCACACCCAGCCCGCGACCATCAGAAAGCTCTGGCTGAGTAACCCGTTCGAGATCTGCCGGAGATAGCGGGCGTATGCCTTGCCATCGTTCATGTCGGACAGTGGCGCGAACGGCCCTGCCGCACCAGGCGTCGTATCGACCCTTGAGAAATCGACAACGGCCGGAGTGCGCCGGCTGTCAAAACTCATGGGCGACGCCGGCGCGGTACCGGCTCCACCGAAGAGGTCGAGATCAGCGAGCGACATGGCGCAGCACCTCCGGCCCGTAGCCTTCCTTGCTCAACCGCTGCCGCAGGCTTGCGAAGAAGCGGGTGTAGAACGACTGGCTTCTCAGTCCCTCAAGCCCGAAGGCCTGAAGGGCGTCGTTCCAGTCGATCGTCTCGCGACCGAGATCGTAGGTGGGCACGATCTTGATCGCGCGCCGCCCCTCCTCTCGGAGGCGCTCGATCAGCATGTCCGCATGCCGGATCCCTGCCGGATCGTTGTCCGCCCAGATGGCGACGAACTTGATGTTGGCAGGGAACTGCATTTGGGCAAGCAGCGTGTCCGAGCTGGCCACCGCTGTCGGCAGCCCGGTGAGCAGGCGCGCCGACCAGGCGGTTTCGAGACCCTCGCCTACCTGAGCCACCGGAAGCAGCGGATCATCCAGCCAGTAGGCGCCGCCGCTGATCGGACGGTCCGAACGCCGCGGCATCATTTTCTTCGCGTCCATGCCTTCAGGCAGCTTCACTTTGCCATTGCCCTGGGGGTCGAGGTAGATCCGCTGCATCGAGCCAATGCGGCCGTCTGCGGTTCGGATGATGTAGACCAGCGCGGGATAGCGCCCCACCAGCTCCGGCTTCGACTTCGTGTCCTTGCTGTGGAAATACTCAAGGCAAGGGTGGAGGCCGATATCGGGTACTGGAAGCATCAGGTCACTGATGCCGCGGCTCTCGAGGTAGAGCCTTGCGCGATCGGCGCCGGGCTGGTTGAGCGGGATGACGCCCTTCCACAGAGCAGCCAGACGGGCGCTGATCCTGGCGTCTTCCTCTGCCCGCTCTACGGCCTTTCGTGCGATCTCTTTCGGGTCTGGTGGACGGGGTGCTGGGATCTGGCCACCGCTGAAGCAGCCTTCGATGGCTTTGACGGTCTCACCGAAGGTCCAGTTGTGGATCCAGCGCAAGACGGCCCAGCCGTCTTTGAAGAATCCACACGTGTTGCACACCATGCCTCCGGTTGCAGGGAAGTCGCGGTAGGTGCGCATGGCGTCGCCGTGGCGCTGGTTGTTGTGGCTGGGGTGTGGGCACGAGGTGTGTTTGCCACCAGCGTCGATGACGTTGCCCAGCTGGGGAGCGAGGTTCCGGATGATCCGGTCCCAGTTGCCTTCCGCGTAGCGGCGCGCGGCCGCGACGCGTGCATCCCACGCGGCGCGGTCGAACTCTCTATTTGGATGGCTCATGGGGTTCTCCTGAATGGGTACGGCCGGGGTTGGTGTTTCAGCTTCCTGTCTGCAGGCATGGGACCTCCGGTGTGATCCCGGAGATCGACCCCAACGGGGTCATCCCCGGTTGGGTGGTGTGCTCCGTCAACGCGGGAGCGACGCGTGCCGCTTGAGCGGCGAAAGCGCAGCCACCAATCGCGCGTGCGCGCGCCTCGTGGGTGGGCTCTCAGGGCGAGCGCGGTGGGCACCGAGGCTGCCCCCATAGGGAGCAGCCTCGATGGCTTCAGGCGGCCAGCAGCTGGCGCTGCAGGAGCCCGATCAGTGCGCCTGGAAGCGCTTTCAGATCGTGGATGACTTCGCACGAGGCGAAGAGATCGCGGACGCCTTCGTCGCAGATGCCGACGCCGTAGGCCTCGATGCCGAGCCCGGGCAACGCCTCCAGCACTGCTCGGGCACTGATGCTGTCGTTGGGCTCACCGTCGGTGAGTACGACAATCATCTTGCGAGGCTCGCGCCGGAGCATGAGCTGCCTCGCGCCGGACAGTAGGGCCTCGTAAAGCGGGGTTCCACCGCTGGCGCGCAGGCCGAAGCGATGCGTGCAGGCGATGAGCGGCTGCTCG
>NZ_JBILJQ010000055.1:0-36466 GCF_044377145.1 Aquimonas sp. | reverse complement strand
AACATTTTTGCCGACGGCGAGTGGGCGATCCTTGAATGGCGTGATCCCAAGGGCCTGCGCGGCTGCGGGTTCTTCCAGGTGCGCGATGGCGAGATCGTGTTCCAGCGCGGCTACTTTGATCAGCTCTCGTTCTTCCGCCAGCAAGGGCTGGCGGTGCCGGAGAACTACCTCGCTCAGTGAGTCGCGGGGCTCGCGCCGCGCCTGCGGGCCCTCGCAGGATGGCCGCGTCGCCGCGATCGTCCGCGCCGGCTGAACGAGCGCCGGTCGATCGCGCCGCGATCGCTCAGCGTCCGCGCCAAGGGCGATCGCGTCTGCGTGAGCCCTGATCCACGCAATTCGCGTTTCAACAGGCACCTGCCGCCTGAAGGGGCCTGCGATGCGACTCTCCACCGTTCCCGCCACCACCGTCGGCGCGCTGTTCGTCTGGTGCGCGCTGCTGCCTGCGCCCGTCCAGGCGGCGACCTACTGCGCCGATACGCCCCAGGAGCTGTTGCTGGCCTTGGCCTCTGCGGCGCAGAGCGCGGAAGACGACGATGTGCGCGTGCGCGCCGGCAATTTCAGCATCACCAGCAATGTCGATGTCTCGTTCAATGGCGCGCTCACCCTGCGCGGTGGCTGGTCGACGGCCTGCCTGGCGCAGTCGAACGATCCGGGCGCCAGCCGCATCACCACCCCGACGCCCGGGCAGTTCGGCATCCGGCTGCGCGCCCGCGACGGAGACCTGACGGTCGAACGGCTGACCTTCGACCGTCTCGATGGCGTCCTGCTGCAGGACAACGGCAACAGCACCAGCGTGCTGGGTGAAATCCGGCTGCAGCGCAACCGCTTCATCATCAACGACTTCGGCCCGATCGTCCGCGCTGGCGACAAGAACATCCGGGTGGTGAACAACATCGTCACCGGCTCGCTGCAGCGCAGCTTCCAACTCGAACGGTCGACCGCGAGTGCGCCCTTCGTCGCCGACATCCACAACAATACCTTCGTCGGCGGTACCGAGGGCGTTCGGATCACCGGCGTGCCCGGCGCCGTGCGGGTGACCAACAACGTGCTGGACGGCAGCTATGCCAGCGGCGGACTCGTGATCGACACCGGCGTGGTCACGGTGAACCACAATTCGCTTGACGGCGGATTCACCTACCTCAGCGGCGGCAGCGCCTCGCCGTCGTTCGACAATGATCTGGTGATCGACCCGATGTTCGACGCGGCCTTCGTGCCGCAGGCGGGCTCACCGCTGATCAACTCCGGCAGCAACAACATCGCCGGCGGTCTGCCGAGCGTCGATTTCGCCGGCAGTCCGCGCCGGATCGGCAGCCGCGTCGACCGCGGCGCGCGCGAGACCACGATCAGCGACATCGACACGCTCACCGTGACCAGCAGCGCCGATTCGGGCCCGGGCACGCTGCGCCAGGCGATCCTGGATGCGAACGTCACCGCGATCGCCGAGACCATCGCGTTCGACATCCCCGGCGTCTGCCCGCGCGTCATCAGCCTGGCCACGCCGCTGCCGACCATCAGCACCACCTTGTCCATCGACGCGTTCTCGCAGCCAGGCAGCGCGCAGAACACGCTCGGCGACTCGAAAGCCGACGGCGACGACAGCGTGCATTGCGTGGTCCTGGCGAGCAACGGCGCGCGGGCCTTGAACCTCACGCCCGGTCCGGGCCAGGAGGTGTTCATCCGCGGCCTTGCCTTCTACCGTGCGACCGAGGCGCAGATCCGGGTCAGCGGCGCCGGAAGCGCGACGATCATGGGCAACGCCTTCAATACCGGGACATCGATCTTCGAGCCTTCGGTTCCGCAGTACGCCATCACGGTCGACGGCGCCACCGGCACGCGCATCGGCGGCCTCGATCCGGCGGACCGCAACATCATCGGCCGCGCGAGCGTCGCCGGCGTGCACCTGGGGCCGGGAACCGGCCGCAGGGTGCTGCACAACTTCATCGGCCTGAGCAAGAGCGGCACGGGCGACGTAGGCAACGGCATCGGCATCGGCATCGGCATCGGCATCGGCATCGGCATCGAAATCGATGATGGCCAGAACGACTCGATCGACGGCAACTTCATCGGGCACAACGACTCCTTCGGCATCTTCGTCGACGGCGCGCTGTCAGTCGCCGGTATCGACCGGAACTTCGTCGGACGCGCCCAGGCCGGCATGCAGGGCGCGGCCGGCAACGGCAACGACGGAATCCGGTTCAACGACGGCGAGCGGTTCTTCCTGCGACAGAACACCGTTGCCTACAACGCCGGCGATGGCATCAGTGTGGGGCGCGACGCGGGCATCGCCGACTACGGATTGAACAGCACCTTCGCGAACATCGCGCTCGGCATCAACGTTCACCCCAATGGCGTCAACCCCATCCGCAACGATACCGGCACACCGGGGAACCGTGGCCAGAACTACCCGGTCCTCGTCAGCGCCGGGGGCAGCAGTGCCGCGGGTTCGGTGTCGGGCACGCTGCAGTCGGCCAATGGCACCTACGAAATCACCGTGTATCGGTCGACGAGCTGCGATGAGAGTGGCCATGGAGAAGGCCGTGCATTCGTGGGGGCCACGACCGCGAGGATCAGCAACGGCACGTCGTCCGAGGACGGCACGACCCCCTTCACCGCAAACGTCACCACGTCCAGCAACTTCGAAGGCCAGTTCCTGACCGCGATCGCGGCCGAACGCGGTGGCCCTGACGACGGCGCGTCCAGCGAGTACTCGGCCTGCATTGCCTACCAGGTGGTCGATCTCTTTTCGGATGGCTTCGAGCCATGAGCATGGGAATGTATTCACGACTCGGGAAGCGCCGTGTCGAATGGGCGGTGCTCTTGCTCGCCTGCATTGCGGCGCCTTGCGCCGTTCACGCCCAGTCCTTGAGCGAACGCCAGGTCCTGCGCGCGCCGGCTTCCGGTGAGGGCGCCCCGGGTCGACTGTTCGGTGCGCGGATCGCGATCGACGGCGACCTGGCCGTGGTCAGCGAGCGGCGCATGGGCGCGCAGTTGCGCGGCTACCGGCGCGTCGCCGGCACCTGGCAGCGTGCGCCGGAGCTCGACCGTCGTCGCGCCGACGAGAACCCGAAGGCGCTGGCGCTCAGCGAGGACGCGCTGATCTACAGCGCCGAGCGCGCCAACGGCGCCGGCAGCGTGGTCCGCGTCCTGCGCGCGACGCCGACCGGCTGGGTCGATGCCTACGCCGTGCAGTCGAGCGATCCGGACCTCGGCGCCTCGGTCGCGATCGCCGGCATGCGCGCGGTGATCGGTCACCCCGGCGCCAACAGCGCCGCTGGTGCGGCCTATGTGCTCACGCGCTCGCCCGGCGGCACGACCTGGTCGGAAACGGCGGTGCTGCAGTCCTCGCCCTTGCAGTCCGGCGCGCGCCTTGGGCACAGCGTGTCGATCGTGTCCGGGGCGGTCGTGGCCGGTGCGCCATCGGAAACCGTCAACTCGGTCGACGACGCCGGCGCGGCGTACGTCTGGGAGCTGACCCAGAGCACGTGGAACCCGGTGGCGCGGATCGTCGCGCCGACGCCGACGGCCAATGCACGACTCGGATCGGCGGTCGCCATCAGCGGGCTCGACGAGGGCACGCCGGACCGCCTGCTGGTGGCCACGCTGGAGAATGGGGGTTCAGGCCGCGTACGCGCGTACCGGCGCGGTGCCAGCACCTGGAACGCGTCGTTTGTGATCGACCCGCCGACGGTGCAGGCCGGGCAGAACTTCGGTTACGCGCTGGCGATGGACGGTGACGTCGCCGCGATCGGCAGCCACGGTTTCGACCTCGGCGGGACCGACGCCGGCGTGGTGTATGGCACCGACTTCAACGCCGGCTTCTCGGCGGCGACGCTGACCGTGCGCGGCGACCCGTCCCCGCAAGCCGGCGCGTTCGCCGGCTTCGCGGTGGGCATCGATCGCACGGGCCCGACCCTGCTCGCCGGCGCGCCGCTGACCGACGCCGACGGCAACACGGACCAGGGCGCAGTGCTGATGTCGATCGGTAGCGCGGGGACGCCGTTTCCTGCGCTGCAGCGCGTGTTCCCGCTCGGCCAGGGACTCAGCATCGCCCTGTTCGGCCGCTCGCTGTCGACCCAGGCCGACACCCTGGTCGTAGGCGCCCCTGGCGAGGCATCCGGCGCGCTGCCCGGGGTAGGCGCGGTCTATGTCTATGGTCGACAGCCGGATGGCACCTACGCGCCGCCGACGCGCATCTCCAATCCGCAGGGTTTCGCGAGCGACTTCTTCGGTGAGGGCGTGGCGGTCCACGGCGATCTGCTGCTGGTCGGCGCGCCGAACGTGGACACCAATGGCGTGGACGCCGGTGCGGTCTATGTCTACCGCCGCAGCGCCGGCGTGTGGAACGTCGAGCGCGTGCTGCTCTCGCCCTGCAACAGCACCCAGCGCCGCGCCTTCGGTCGGCGGATCGAATTTGACGGCACGCGGGCGATGATCGGCGGCATCTGCCCACCGACCGCGGGCGGCTCGAGCGCCGACGTTGGCGTCGACATCGCGACCCGGCAGCCCGACGGCAGCTGGACCTTCGGGCTGGCCGCCGCGGCCTCGCGCATGAGTGACGGCGGCTGGGACGACGGGCTGGCGGTGATCGGCTCACACAACGCCAACGGCAACCTCGGTGGTGTGGAGGCCGGGCTTGTCCGCACGTTCGCCTTCCAGGGCGGCAAGTGGCAGTTCGTCGGCAGCTCCGACAACGGCAGCAACACGCCGAGCCCGCAGGGCTACGGCTACGACCTCGGGATCGACCGGGGCCTGCTCGCGGTGGCGAGCTATCGGCCGAACACGCCGGTGGTCGTGCGCCGACGCAGCGGGCTGCAGTTCCTCCCGGAGGCGAGCCTGCTGCCATCCGGCCTCGGCGCCAACGAAGCGGTGCAGCACGTCGCGGTGCGCGGCGAGCGGATCGCGGTCGCGGCGATCGTCCACACGGTCACGGTCAACCAGCAGGGCGCGGTGTTCCTGTTCGAGCGGCAGCTCGGAAGCTGGCAGCAGGCGCAGCGCCTGGTCGCCTCGAACCCGGTGACGCAGTCGTACTTCGGCAGCGTCATCGCCTTCGCCGAAGACGGTTCGCTGGTGGTCGCAGCCCCGGAGGAATCGTCCACGTTCGAGTACCAGGGCGCGGTCTACGTGTTCGCGGAACCGCCGGTCGCAGTGTTCAGCGATGGCTTCGAATGAGGCTCGGGCTCAAGCAAGCCGCGAATCGGCGTGAGCCTGGGTGTCGAATGCAGCGCGACTCGGTTGCCGCGAACGCCAACAGGCCGCCAGCACGTGATGGCCGAGGCGGCCGCCCACGTAGCGCGCCGTGATCGCACAGAGTCTCGCGGAAAGCGCTGTTGCGTAGCACGCGCACTGGAGTCCGGGCGTGGCAGTGAGCCCTGCGCGACGCTTTTGCCGTGCTGCAGAGGGACCACCTTGCGGAAGCCGAGCCATGCACCTTCGACCCTCTCCCCTCTGGATCGCGACCCTGCTGCTGTCGCTGGTCGCACTCCCCGTGCAGGCAGCCAGCTACAGCCTGCGCCAGACACTGACGGCCGAGGCGTCGGGCGAAGGCGCCCCGGGTCGCGGCTTCGGCAGCCAGGTGGCGGTCGACGGCGACCTCGCCGTGGTCTCTGACCTCACGGCCGTCCTCAGCCTGCGTCGCGCGATGGTGCGGACCTACGTGCGCAGCGCGGGTGTCTGGACCGAGCAGGCGCAGGTGCTGAGCTTCGATACCGGCGCGCCGCAAAACCTGGTCAAGCTCGCGCTGGGCGGCGGCACTCTGGCCCTGCTGTATCGCCCCAGCAGCGGCGGCACCCAGCGACGCATCTACCGCTGGCAGTCCGGCCAGTGGCAGTCCGAGTTCTCAGCCGGCAGCAACGATCTGTTCGAGAGCGTGGCCACCGACGGCTTCATCGCCGTGTTCGGCCACCCGGCCACCAATGTCAGCAACCCCAACTTCAGCTCGGGCTTCCTGCGTGTGCTGCGTCGCGACCAGGCCGGCGCGTGGAACTCGACCCAGGTGACGCCAGTCGGCGTTCAGGCGCTACAGCGCTTCGGCCACTCGGTCGCGATTGTTGCCGGCGCGATCGCGGTCGGCTCGCCCGGGTTCGATGTGACCCACAGTGGCAACGGCCAGCTGTTCACCGATGCCGGCGCCGCCTATGTGTTCGAGCTCACCGGCGACACCTGGAGCCAGGCTGCGCGGCTGCTCGAACCCGACGCCGAGCTCGCCAACAGCATCGGCCTTGGCCACGCCGTGGCGATCAGCGGTGCCGATCCATCGACGCCCGACCGTCTGCTGGTGTCTTCGCAGCGCAACCGCAAGAGCGCCGGCGCGCATGTGCGCAGCTACACCCGCAGCAGCGGCGTCTGGACCTCGCGCCAACTGTTCAGCTCGAACACCGATGACTGCTTCGGCTGCAGCATCTCGCTCGACGGCAATTGGGCCGTGCTGGGCGCGCCGGACAGCGATATCACCGAGAACTATGCCGGCAAGGCGGTGGTGATGCAGTTCGCGAACAATTTCCAGAGCGTGCTCTCCACCACCGAGCGCTTCGACGCCGCCGGCGCTCGCAACGACGCCATGGGCAGCAGCGTGTCGATTGACCGCAGTGGCCCCACCCTGTTCGTCGGCGCGCCCGGCGCCGAGGTCTATGGCTACCCCAGCGAGGGTGTGGTCATGGTCGGCCGCGGCGGCGAGTTCGGTGATCCGGTGCCGCGCACGGTGCGCAGGCTGGATCTTGGCCAGGGTCTGACCAATGCCATCTACGGCTACGCCCTCGACAGCGAGGGCGACGCCCTGGTGATCGGCGCGCCCGAAGAGGATGTGGGCCTGCAGCAGGGCCGCGGCGCGGCGTATGTCCTGCGCCGCGACAGCGCCGGCAACTATGTGCAGCCGCAGCGTCTGCTGGCGCCGGATGGCACGGTCGGCGATCAGTACGGCTCAGCCATCGCCCTGCGGGGGGATGTGCTGCTGGTCGGCGCGCCCAACCGCACGGTAGCGGGCGTCAACGAGGCCGGCACGGTGTATGCGTTTCGTCGGAGCGCAGGTGTCTGGACGCTGGAAGCGCAGCTGATCGCCACCTTTCCTGCGGCCAGCGGCGGCTTCGGCGCGGGGCTGGCATTCGACGGCAGAACCGCCATCGTCTGCGGACGCTTCACCACCGAATCCTGGGTGTTGCAGCGCGCTGCTGACGGCAGCTGGACGCAGACGCAGGTGCTGCCTGGCCGCTGCAATACGCCGCAGCTTGCTGGCGACCTGCTGGTGTTGAACGACCACTCCGCCGACGCGCCGGCGACGGACTCCGGCGAGGTCAGCACCTATGTGCGCAGCGGCGGGGTCTGGACCTGGCAGAGTGCGCTGGTCGGCAATGTGGCCGAGCAACGCTTCGGCTGGAAGATCGCGCTGGCCGGCGATCTGCTGGCAGTTTCGTCGGTGGGGGGCTCGGCGCGTCCGCTGCAGGTCTATCGTCGCAGCGGCAGCAGCTGGTTGCCGGAGGCCTCGCTGCTGCCCGCCGACATCAATTCCCAAACCGGTTGCAACTCGCCCGCGCTGAGCGTCGATCGTATCGTTCTGGGCTGCGAGAACCTGCCGGGGCCGGACGGGCCGGGCGCCACCTATGTGTTCGAGCGGGTCGGCGGCAGCTGGACCCAGACCCAGAAGCTGACCCACCTCAACCCGCGCGCGAACGAGGGCTTCGGCGGCAGCGTTCACTTGCACGCTGACGGCACCCTGTTCATCGCCGCGGTCCGCAGGGCGGTGGACTTCTTTGCCCAGGGCTCGGTGTACCGCTTTGCCGAGCCGGCCCTGCTGAGCGATGGGTTCGAAGGTGACTGATCACCTGCCGCCGCCCTGCCCGCGCCGCTCAGCGTGTCGGGGTCATCGCCGCGTTCGATCTGCGCGGCATTGGGCAGTTCCTGCCGTGCCGCCCGCGGCGTCTTCTGCCGACAGGTTGGAGCAGGCCGGTCGCGACACCTCGCTTCTGAGCCCAACTCCACAACGCGGAGCCCTGCCATGCGCAGCGTGCTGACGATCCTGCTGTTGCTGCGTCTGTCGCGCGGGCGCAGCCGGAAACGCTCGATGCGAACGGCCAGTCCAGACGTACCGATGAGACGAGATCCGCAGCCGCAGCACAGCGCCGAAACCCACCGCCCCATGGGCACCACCGACACACCTGGAGGAATGCCACCATGCGCCATGTTCTGCTCACCTTCGTGCTCGCGGCCTGCGCATCACCCGCGTGGTCGATGGTCTATGTCGTGACCCGCACCGATGATCCCGATCCAGTCGCCAGCTGCTTTCAGCTGGGCGGCTGCGGGCTGTCGCTGCGCCAGGCGGTGCTGGCCGCCAACAAGCGCCCTGGCGCCGATCTGATCGTGCTGAGCCGCGCCGTCTACACGCTGACGCGCACCACGTCCGCCACCACGCTGGACGGCAGAGCCGGCCCGCTGTGGGTCACCGACACGCTGGAGGTGGTGGGCGATTCGGCCGCGCGCAGCCGCATCCGCTGGGCGGCATCGACACTCCCGCATCAGACCGTTCCGCATCGTCATCAGGTCTGGGCTGCGACCGAGCCGGACGCGAGTCTGGCGCTGGCAAAGCTCACGGTTTCACACGGTCAGGGCACGCTCGGCGGCTGCATTCTTCGCTACGGCGCGGGCTATCTGAGCCTGCGGGATGCAGTCGTTGAGCTCTGCAGCGCCGAGCGCGGTGGTGCGATCTACCTGCGGGGGATGAACCCCGGCAGCTACACGCTGAGCCTGAACAACACCGAGCTCCGCAACAATCAGGCCAGCCTCGACGGCGGTGCGGTTGTGCTGGTGCAGTCCGCGACCGTGATCGCCAACGGCCTCACCCTGCGTGGCAACACAGCCTTGCGGAATGGCGGCGCCTTTGCCGCGGCGCCCATGATCACTCAGGTGCTGTCCTACCCGATCAACATCGTCTGGCGCAGCGAGGGCGCGGGCACGCTGTTCGCCGACAACAGCGCGGGTGGCGACGGCGGGGCGATCGCGCTCAGCACGCCCGGCTTCGCCAACTTCCATGCGGTGAGCGCAACGCCGATGCTGCGCCTCACCGGCAACGTCGCCGGCAACCTCGGCGGGGCTGTGGCCGCAAAACGGGTGTCCTTTCCGGACGCCCCGCCCCCGGGCGAAACCCGCTTGATCCTGGAGCGCGCCAGTTTCCAGTTGAACGCGGCAAGCCAGGGCGGCGCGGTCGCGCTGCTGGGCACGGCCGCCTTGATCACACGCAGCGAGTTCAAGGCGAATGCGGCGCTGTCAGGCAACGGCGGCGCGGTATTCGCCGACTACAGCCAATCGCCGCTCTCGCAGCGGGCGGACGTGACGATCCGGCAGTCCAGCTTTCTGCACAACAGCGCATCGAATCTGGGCGGCGCACTGGCCAACGAATGCCAGCAGTTCAATGTGCGCAACAGCGCGTTCCATGCCAACAGCTCGGCCCAGGGTGAAGCGATCTCGAGTACCGGCAGCGCCTTCCTGGGCCACGTCACGACGGCCGGGCACGCGGTTTCGGCCGGGGCGGGTCCGGCCACCATCCACAAACGCTTCCACACGCTGTGCGGCGCGCAGAGCCTGTCTGTGGCGAACAGCCTGCTGTCCGACGCGGATGGCTGCCTCGCCCAGCATGGCCTGGTCACCAGCCTGGGCGGCAATGCGTTCGGTGCCGGCGGCGGCAGCTGCGGTGCGCTGCCCGGGCTGGATCTGAGCGGCAGCAGCAGCCTCCATCAGCTGAGCCTCGGCACCTTTGGCGGCGAGTTCGAGGTGCTGGGCTGGAACACCGATGGCCAGTCGCGCCCGCAGGTGAATTTCGCCCTCGGCACCTACTGCGATGCCGAAGACATCCGCGGCCTGCCGCGCACTGACGGCGCCTGTGATTCCGGCGCGTTCGAGCAGCAGCCCTGAGCATCGCGATCGACTCGCAGGCGCGCTTGGCGGGCGCGCTTCGCCGTGCGCGAGTCCGTGCCTGATCCGGGCGGCGATGAATCGCGACTTCGGGTCGCCGGATCAGAGCTTGTCGAGGTTGCCCCGCGCCCGCTGGGCCTCACGATGCTCGGCGCCGAACAAGGCCTCGTAGCGGGCGATGGCGCGCTCCTGGGTGGCGCGCGCCTCGGCGGTTCGTCCCACCGCCTGCAGCGCGAAGGCCTTGGCCTCAAGGGCCTGCGCGTACTCGTTGTCGTCCGCGCGCTGCATGCGCTCCATGGCCGCCAGCGCCGCCTCCGACTCGCGCAGGGCCTCCTCGCCGCGGCCCATACGCGCGAGAAAGCCGGCGCGGTTAGCGCGCAGCACCTCGCAGAACAGGTGATCGGGCGTGTGGCGCCGGCAGTGGGCGATGGCGGTCTCGAAGTCCTAAAGCGCACCCGCAGCGTCACCCTGGCGGCGGCGGAACAGCGCGCGCATGCGCAGGGCCACCGTCAGCTGGTCACTGTCGGTGGCCTGCAGCACTTCGATCGCGGTGTCGTAGTGCGTGCGCGCCGCATCCACCTGCCCGAGTTCCTCTTCGAGCGAGGCGAGGTCGGCCAGCGCGCTTGCCGTCATCGGATGGCGGTCACCGAACGCGGCCCGCGCGACCTCCACGCCACGCCGCGCGTGCTGCGCGGCTTCGTCGTAGCGGCCGAGCTGGTAGACGATCAGCTGCAGGCCGCTCAGCAGATGGGCGAGACGCGGCGCATCCGGCCCCCACAGGCGCTCGGCCTCGGCCACGCCCTCGCGCGCGAACGGCTCGGCCTCGGCGTAACGGCCCAGGTTGATCAGCCCGCTGGACACATTGTTCAGCGCTGCGACCAAGCCTTCGCTGCGCGGGTCGTAGTGCTGGCGGGTGATCTCGAGCGCTTCGCGCGCGATCTGCAGGAACTCTTCGGAACGGCCCTGCGCGCCGCGCATCATCGCCAGACCGCCGAGCGCGTTGGCGTATTGCATCGGCAGCGACTGCCGGTGCTCGCGCAGAATGGCCGCCGCGCGTTCGGCCTGCGGCAGGGCCTGCAGCGGGTTGCCGACCGCACTGTTGACCGCGACCTGATTGAGCAGGGTTTCGGCGATGACCGGATCGTCCGCCGGGTACAGGGTTTCGGCCAGCGCCAAGGCACGCTCGAACAGCGCTTTCGCCTCGTCGAACTGGCCCTGGTTGGAGCGCACCTCGCCGAAATCGTCGAGCAGGTCGACCTGCAGCTTGGGATCGTCGGCGACCTCGGTGTCGATCCGCTGCAGCGCCTCGTCGAAGGCCTCGCCGATGGTCTGGCCGGCGCCGCCCGGACGCTGCATCGGGTTGGCGCCGATGAAGCTGCGCATCATGAAGTCCTTGACCCGACGCGTGCGGTCTGCGGCCTCGGTGCTGGCGGCGAGCGCGGCTTCGGCGCGCAGGGTCTGCGCCTCGGCGCGTGCACGCTCGGCCTCCGCGCGGGTCGCCTGTCGATGGGCGACATCGGCCTGCCAGAGCGCCAGACCCAAGCCCGCCAACAGAGCCAGCAGCACCGCCGAGGCGCTGCCCACCGCGAGCCGGTTGCGGGTCACGAACTTGCGCAGCCGGTAGGTGGCGGTGTCGGGTTGGGCACGCACCGGCCGACCGTTCAGCCAGCGCCGCAGATCCTCGGCCATCGCTGCGGCCGAGGCGTAGCGGCGTTCGGGTTCACGGCGCAGCGCGGTGAGCACGATCGCGTCGAGCTCGCCGCTGACCGCGCGCCGCGGGCGCTGGGTCGGTGCGGCGTCGGTGCTGTGCCGGGCGCTGGCGCGCAGTCGCGCGCTGGGCCGCTCGGTGGTTTCGTGGCGCACGCGGTCGACCAGTGCCTCCAGCGAAAGCCCGGCGCGCGCATGCGGCAGCTCATCGGTCAGCAGCTCGTACAACACCACGCCGAGCGCGTAGACATCGGTGGCTGCACTTATCGGCTCGTCGAGCACCTGCTCGGGCGCGGCGTAGGCCGGCGACAGGGCGCGCAGACCGGTGGCGGTCTCGTTGCCCGGCTCAGCGCTCAGCAGTTTGGCGATGCCGAAGTCGAGCAAGTGGGGAACGCCGTTCGCGTCGACCAGGATGTTCGAGGGCTTGAGGTCGCGGTGCACCACCAGCCGATGCTGTGCATAGGCGGCGGCCTCCGCGACTTCGGCCAGCAGGGCCACGCGCGCGCGAACGTCGAGTTCGCGGCGCGCGGCATGCAGGGTGATCGGCTCGCCCTCCACATACTCCATCGCGTACCAGGGCGTGCCGTCGGCGTCGACGCCGCCGTCGATGAAGCGCGCGATGTTCGGGTGCGAGAGGCTGGCGAGGATGCGGCGCTCCTGCACGAAGCGACGCAGGATCTCGTCGCTGTCCATGCCGCGCTTCAGCCGCTTCAACGCCACCGTTTGGCGGAAGCCACCTTCCTCGCGTGCCGCCAGCCAGACCTCGCCCATGCCGCCGCTGCCCAGCGGTCGCTCCAGTTCAAACGGGCCGATGCGTTGACCGCTGGCCAGCCCGCGGTTGCCGCCCGCCACCAGCTGCTCGACCAGGCTGTCGACGCCGTACTCCAGCGGTCCATCGGGCTCGGCGTCGGCGCCGAGCATGGCGCGCAGCGCGTCTGCCAGCTGCGGGTCTTCGCGGGTCAGCTCGGCCAAACGACGACTGCGCTCGCCGGCGGTGAGCTCGGCCAGCGCATCGAACCCGCGCAGCAGTGCTGCGTCACGCTCAGGCGTCGCTGACATTGGCCGCTCCCACACTGTCGAGGCGTGCATGCAGGAAGGCGCGCGCTTTGCGCCAGTCGCGCTTCAGCGTTGCGCGCGACAGCCCAAGCAGGTCGCCGGCTTCCTCCAGCAGCAGACCGGAGAACACGCGCAGTTCGACCAGCCGCGCCAATCGTCCATCGGCGGCCTCCAGCGCTTCGAGTGCTTCATGCAGGTCGAGCAGACGCTCCAGCCGGTCGTCATCCCGCTGAGCATCCTCGGCCGCACCGAGGGTGGTTGCCTGTGCCCCGCTGCCGCGCTTGACGGTGAGGCGCTCGCGGGCGCGATCGACCGCGATCTGGCGCATCGCCCGCGCGGCGACGGCGAAGAAGTGCTGGCGGTCGTTGACGTTCAACGACTCGGGTCGCGCCAGCCGGAAGTAGGCTTCGTGGACCAGCGAGGTGCGTCCGGGGCCATCGCTGTGCGGCGCCGCGCCCTGACGGCCGGCGATGCGCCGGAGGTCGTCGTAGACGGCACGGAACAGCGACTCGGCGGCCCCGCGGTCCCCGTCGCGAGCGCGCGCAATCAGCAGCGTCAGTTCGTCCACCGTTTACCCCGCTCTGGCACCTGCCGGACGGTGACACAGCGTTGCAAGTCAGGCAACTCGGCGGCCAGCTCGGCTGCGTCGACTGGGCGACTGTGCGGCGGGTGGCGATAGCGCTGCACTCGAAACGCGGGACGCGTACCGTGGACGCCCCGATCCACCCACCGCCGATGCTCCGGATGACGCAGCAAGCCCTCTCTCTGACACGAGCACCCGCCGCCTCACAGCTGCGCGCCTGGGTCGAGCGGCTCTGGCTGCATGCGGGGGTTCGGCCTGCCGCCGCGGGCCGCGAGCTGTGTCTGCCCTCAGCCCGCCAGCGCATCGTGTCGCGTCTCGATGGCGCGCCGATGCGGCGCTTTTTCAGTGCGGACGATCGCGACGGCATCGAACAGCCGCGCCTGCAGTGGTGCGGACTGCGTCTGGAGCCGGTGCTACGCAGCCCGGCGGATGCCGGCCTGAGTCTCGGCATCGAGCTGCGTCCCGGTGCCAGTCTGGCCTTTCTCGGCGTGCCGGCGGATCGCCTCGCCGGCCAGTACCTGGGGCTGGATGCCCTGATACCGGCGGCCTTGCGCCGCGATTTCTGCGCGTTGCGGCGAATGCCCGCCGGCGCGGAGATGCTGGATCGGGTCAAAGAGCTGCTGCTCGCCTGGCTGCGCCGCGCGTGCCCGCCTGCGCTCACGATCTGCGATACCGATACGTGCCTGACCGCGCTGGCCGCAGGCACACCGGTGCTGCAGCTGGCGGCGCAGTCGGGGCTCAGTCACCGCGCCTGGCTGGCGCAGTTCCGCGCTGCCGTGGGCTGCACGCCGCGCGCCTGGCTGGGCCTGGCGCGCTTCTCGCACGCCCTGCAGCTGCTGGCCCAGGTGGATCCACCCGCGCTGTCCGAGGTCGCGGCCACGGCGGGCTTCTTCGATCAGGCGCATCTCTGCCGCAGCTTCGCCGCGCATGCCGGTATCGCGCCCGGAGCCTATCGGCGCAGCCCGCCGCGCTGGGCCGAGCATCTGCTGCTGAGGTGAGAGCCGCCCTGCGCTGCACGTGAGTTGCGGCCAGCGCGGGTCGCCTGGGCTGCGGCGTTCGACCGGTTCACCTGCTCGGCTTCGCGGAGCCGCGAATGCACAGCAGAGCTCTCGCGCCGGTCAACTCCGTACAAGACAGAGCCGTGCTCGCAGTTCCACACTGGGCGCCTTACGAATCGCAGGACCCCACCGCATGAGCATCGAACTGTTCGCCTACCTGTGTGTTGCCGATACCGCCCAAGCTCTCCACTTCTACGCAACGGCTTTCGGTGCGGTGGAGAGATTCCGGCTGGTCGAGCCGTCGGGCCGGATCGGCCACGCCGAAATGAGCCTGGGCACACAGACGCTGATGCTGTGCGATCCGTTTCCGGAGGCCGACATCACGCCCCCGCCGCAGCCGGGCCGCGCCGGGGTCACCCTGCATCTGCATGTCGAGGATGCCGATGCGGTGGTTGCGCAGGCGTTGGCCGCGGGTGCGCAGCTGCAGCGGGCGGTCAGCGATTCGTTCTACGGCGAGCGCGGCGGCGCGGTGATCGATCCGTTCGGCCACCGCTGGCTGATCGGCCACAGCATCGAGGAGGTCAGCCCGGCCGAAATGCAGCGGCGCTACACCGCGCTGTTCGACTGAACTGCAGCCGGCGCCGACGGCGTGCGCAGCTCGATGCACCCCGCGGCCAGCAGCGCCTCGGCGTTCGCGCCGGTCTGCGATGGCGCTGTGATCGTGGTGGCGAACAGGCCGATCACCCGGTTGCGGCCGGCGCGCTTGGCGAGGTAGAGCGCGTGGTCGGCGATATCGATCACCTGCGGCCAATCGAGCCAGTCAGGCCGCTGCGCGTCGAGCGGCTTGCAGGCTAAGCCGATCGAGCAGCTGCAGTGGGTGACCCGGCCGTCGCCCAAATCGAAATCATGTTCGGCGATGGCCAGGCGCAGGGCGTCCGCGCGCTGCAGCAGCTGCGCTTCGTCCTCGATATCGACGCAGAGCAGAAACTCCTCGCCGCCCCAGCGCGCGGCGATCTCGTGCGCCCTGACGTGGAGCCGCAGCATCCGGGCGAACTCGGTCAGCAGGGCGTCGCCTGCGGCGTGGCCGAAGCGGTCGTTGACCTGCTTGAACAGATCGATATCGACCATCAACACCGCCTGCCGCGCTGCGGCCGCGCCATCACTGCGCGGCGCGGTCAGCCGGCGATGCACGAAGCGGCGGTTGCCGAGCCCGGTCAGCAGGTCGGTCTGGCTGGCCCATTCGACTTCGGCGTGGGCCTCGCGCAGGGCGGCGTTGGCGGCCTCAAGCTCAGCCGTGCGCTCGCTGACCTTGGTCTCAAGCTCCTGCACATGCAGAGCGATCCGGCGCCGCATCTCGAAGGTTTCGACCGCTCGCTCGACGTTCAGCAGCAGCTCGTCGCGGTCATAGGGCTTGACGATGAACTTGTGGATGCCGGCGGCATTGATGGCGTCGACCACCGAGCCGACATCGATGAAGCCGGTGACGATGATGCGGATCGCGTCCGGCAGGCGTTCGCGCAGCTGCACGCACAGCTCGATGCCGGTCATCTGCGGCATGCGCTGGTCGCTGATCACCACACTCGGGGCCTGGCCCTCGCCGAGCCGCGCCAGCAGGTCCAGCGCCTGCGCGCCGTCGGCGGCTTCGAGCACGCGATCGTGCGGGCTCAGCAGCGCGCGCAGCACGCTCAGGTTGCCGGCTTCGTCGTCGACGATCAGCACGCTGTGAGCGGGCTCGGGCCGTGGCTCGGCCGCGGGAAGCCGCTCTTTCCGGAAGATGCTCATGCCTGCCCCCTGATGTCCCCGGCGCGATCATGCCTGCACAGGTGACGTGGCAGCCAGCGGTGCCGGCGCGGGTGGGCGGATCGCGGCGAGTGGATGCGCCGCGCAAGCCAGGCCGAATTCGCTGCGACCCCAAAGCCCGGCAGGCTGCTAGCATCAGCGCTCGCGAGCCCGTACGGACCCCGAGCCCTTCCTTGACTTCGCTAGCGCGCATCGGCTTGACCGCTCCCGCCCGCGCGCTCTCGCGCCTGCTGTGGCTGCTGGCCGTTCTGAGTGCGCCGGCGGTCGCCGCGCTGGATCCCAGCAACACCCGTTTCCGCGGCTTCGATCAGGAGCAGGGGCTGTCGCAGAGCACCGCGCTGGCGCTGGCGCAAGACCGTCACGGCATGGTCTGGATTGGCACCCAGGACGGCCTCAACCGCTTCGACGGCTACGACTTCAGGGTCTTTCGTCCCGACGCCAGCCGACCGGGCAGCCTGTCCAACAACTGGGTCGGTGCGCTGGCGGTCGATGCGGCCGGCGTGCTGTGGATCGGCACCCAGGCGGGCCTGAACCGCTTCGAGCCCGAAGCCGAGGCTTTCAGCGTGTTTCGCCACGATCCCGTGGACAGCACCAGCCTCGCCGGTGACAGCGTGCATGCGCTGCTGGTGGACCGCGCCGGCCGACTGTGGGTCGGCAGCGAGGGCGGTCTTTCGCGCTGGGACCCGATCCGCGCGGCCTTTGACAGCTTCGCCCTGCCGGTGACTGCTGACGCGGCCGATCCGGCGGCGGCGGTGGATGACCGTCGCGTGCGGGCGCTGGCCGAGGACTCAAGCGGCGCGCTGTGGGTCGGTGGCGTGCACGGGCTGTGGCGATTCGATCCGATCGAAGCTCGCTTCGATGCTGCGCCGGCCGGTGCGCCGAATGCGGGCTCGGCGATCCACGCCCTGGCGGTCGATGGCCGCGGCCGGCTGTGGGTGGGCAGCGATGGCCTCGGCCTGGCCATGCTTGACCCTTCGCTCGGGCGCTGGTCGGTGCCGACCGACGCCCTGAACACCGGCCAGGTCCGCAGCCTGCTGGTGCATTCCGATGGCGTGGTCTGGGCCGGCACCGAAACCAGCCTGGACCGGATCACGCCGACTGCTGACGGCGGCTTCGAATTCAGTCGCTTCGTCCATCAGCGCCACAACCCGAACGCACTCGCACGCGGGCGGGTGATGTCGCTGCTGGAGGATCGCGAGGGCACGCTGTGGATCGGCACCTGGGAGGGCGGGGTCAGCCGCTTGAACGCCTTCAACAACCGTTTCGTCAGCTACGGTCCGGATGTGCCGGCCACGGCCGCCCTGCGCAGCCCCGGCATCGCTGCGCTGGCCGAGCAGAACGGCCAGCTGTGGCTGGGCGGTGCCGATGCGCTGTATCGCTTCGATCCCGCCGCCGCCCAGCTGCAGCAGATGCCGGCGCCGCAGGATGAGTTCATCTACGCACTGGATCCACGCCCGGAAGGCCTGTGGCTGGCCACCCGCGACGGCCTGCGGATCGTCGATGCCGATGGCGCGATGCGGCTGGCACCGCTGCCCGATGAACTGGCGAAGGTACGCTCGCGACGGTTTCTGGTCGACGCCGACCGCGCCTGGGTCGCTGCCGATACGCTGGGCCTGTATGTGGTCGACCTGCCCAGTCGCGCGGTGCTGGCCTTCCACCCGCTGGCCAGCGTGGCCACCTTTGTCAGCGTGTTCGACGAGCACACCATGATCGTCGGCGCCCACGATGGCCTGCACTGGTTCAGTCGCGATGGCGGCCGACTGCTGCACCGGCACGGCGTAGCAACGCCGGCCGATGCCACCCAGCTGCCGGCCGGGCCGTCCGAACTGCTGCACGCGGCCGACGGCCGACGCTGGCTGGCGACCTACGGCGGCGGTCTGCTGGAGCTGCAGGCAACTGAGGGCGGCGGCCCGCAGGACGTGCGTTTCGAGCTTGTCAGCGGCGAGGCCGAACTCGGCTCGGCCAGCCTGAACGCGATGTTGGAAGACGCCGACGGCCGGCTGTGGATCAGCATCAATGGCCGCATCGCCCGCTTTGATCCGCGTGATCGCAGCGTGCGCCGGTTCGATTCCGCCGACGGCGTGCTGGGCCGCTATTGGATCGGTGCACGCGCGCGTCTGGCCTCGGGCCAGATGGCGTTTTCCGGGCCGGACGGACTGACGATGTTCGACCCGCGCGACGTGGGCAATGCACCGCCGACGCCGACGCCGATCCTGACCAGCCTGGAGCTGGACAATCGCCCGGCCGAGCTGGCCGCGGTGGTGGCGGGCTCACCGCTGCAGCGGCCGCTGCATCTGCTGGACCAGCTGCGGCTGGCGCCGGCGCGGTCGCGCAACCTGAGCATCCGCTTCAGCGCGCCGGAGTACATCGCGCCGGAGCAGCTGCGCTTCTCGTACCAGCTGGAGGGTTTCGATCAGGATTGGATCGAGACCGGCAGCCGGCGCCGCTTCGCCACCTACACCAACCTGCCGCACGGCGACTACCGGTTCCGGGTGCGCGTGCGCAATGCCGAGGGCGTGCTGAGCCCGAACGAGGCCCAGCTGGCGATCATCATCACCCCGTTCTGGTGGGAAACCTGGTGGGCCGCGCTCGCAGCCGTCGTTGTCTGCATCGGTCTGATCGCCGGCGGCTTTGTGCTGCGCATCCGCCAGCTCGGCCAGCGCCAGCGCGTGCTGAAGCAGCAAGTCGAGGCGCGCACCGCTGATCTGCAGCAGGCCCTGCACCAGCTCACCGTCAGCGAGCGGCTGGCGGCGGCTGGTCAGCTCACCGCCGGCATCGCGCATGAGATCAACAATCCGGCCAACTACGTGCAGGTGGCCAGCCAGAACCTGCAGCAGCGACTGCTCGCCTTCCACGCCTTCCTGCTGCAGCTGGGCGGCGACGATCTCGACGCTGAGGTCGCGGCGGCGATCTCCGACCGCGTCGGCGATATGCGCGAACAGCTCGACACCGTGCTCGAAGGCAGCCGCCGGATCGGCCACATCGTGCAAGAGCTGCGCGTGTTCTCGCGGCTCGACGAGGCCGAGCGCAAGCCGGTGCCGGTCGATGAATCGCTGCGCGCAGCGCTGATGCTGCTCGACTCGCGCCTGCGCAGCGGCATCGAACTGGTCGAGTCGATCCAGCCGCTGCCGACCCTGTACTGCCAGCCGGCGCGGCTGTCGCAGGCCTTCATGTGCCTGCTGCAGAACGCCGCCCAGGCGATCGAAACGCGCCGTCGCGAGGCCGGGCCCGACTATCGCGGCCGGCTGGAAGTCAGCGCGCGGATCGCCGCCGGCTAGGCCGTGATCGAGATCACCGACAACGGCTGCGGCATCGCGCCCGAGGTGCTTCCGCGCGTGTTCGAGCCTTTCTTCACCACCCGCAGCGTCGGCGAAGGCAGTGGCCTGGGCCTTTCGGTGGCCTGGGGCATCGCAGCCGAACACGGTGGCCGCATCGAGGTGGAATCGACGCCCGGTCAGGGCAGCCGCTTCCGGGTGAGCTTGCCGCTGTGAGCGACAACTCCGCAGCGCCATGGCCCCTGCCCACGGCGACCGCCGCGCGTCTGGCGCATGAACTGGCTAATCCGGCCGGCATAGCCGAACTGGCCGCGCAGCAACTGCACGCCCAGCTGGCCGATTTCCATGCCCTGCTGCAGCGCCTGGGCGGCGAGGATCTGGATCCGGAGATCGCCGCTGCGTTCAGCGCTCGCTTTGCGGCGCTGGCCGAGCAGCTCGACACCTTGCGCGCGGCCAATACGCGTCTGCTCGGCTTGGCGGCCGAGCTGCGCGCGCAGGCTCAGGGCAGGCAGGAGCCGCAGTCGAAGCTTGATCTGGCCGCGCGCCTGCGAGCGGCGCTGCAGCTCGCCGCGGCCGGCGCGCAGCCGCAGCCGGAGGTCTGCTGCGCAAGCAGCACGCCGGTCTACTGCAACGCGCCGGCCGCGGTGCTCGACCGCGTTCTGCTGAACCTCGCCCTGAATGCGGCGCAGGCGATCGCGCGTCGCCGCGCACGTGATCCCTCTGCCCCGCGCGGTCGTCTCGAAGGCCGCTGCGGCAGCACCGACGGCGACGCCTGGATCGAGATCGAGGACAACGGCAGCGGCATCAGCGAAGCCGATCGCGCCCGATTGTTCGAACCCGGCTTCACCCGCCGCGCCGACAGCGGCGGCAGCGGCCTTGGGCTGGCCTACTGTCGCGACGCCGCACGTGCGCTCGGCGGCGATGTCAGCCTGGTCGAGCGAGCTGACCCGGGACCTGGCGCCTGCTTCCGGCTGTGGCTGCCGCCGCCGGCGGACTGAACCCTGGGCGAGCGGGTGCTTGAGCCTCGGCACCTCTTTTCACCCTGCGGTTCGAGCGGTTGCTTGGCCCGCTATCGGACTGTTCGGCGACCGCCGCACAGAATCTCGACGCCGTCATCGGTCCGCTGCACACTCGCGTGCATTGCGCAGGGGAAGGAAATGCAGGTGGACGCCGAGATCACCGAGCTGCTGCGCCAGCACCATGCTGGCGACCGCGCCGCCTTCGATCGATTGCTGCCGCAGGTCTACGCCCAGCTGCGCCAGATCGCGCGTCGCCAGCTGCAGCGCTTCGGTGCCACCCCGACCCTGCAGGCGACCGAACTGGTGCAGGAAGCCTATCTGCAGCTGGTCGAAGAGTCCGGCGTGGCCTGGCAGGACCGCGGCCACTTCTTCGCGGTCTGCGCGCGCGCGATGCGGCGGATTCTGGTCGATGCCGCGCGTCGCCGCGGCGCGTTGAAGCGCGGCGGCGATCAGCAGTTCGAAGAACTGTTGCCCGACAGTGCAGCGGTCGAGGCCATCAGCGCCCACGTGCTGGCGTTGGATCGCGCGCTGGGCCAGCTGCAGCAGATCAATCCGCGGCTGGTCGCCCTGATCGAATGCCGCTACTTCGCCGGCATGAGCGAACCCGAAGCCGCGTTGGCCCTGAACGTGCCCCTGCGCACCCTGCAGCGCGACTGGCTGCGGGCGCGGGTGTGGCTGCAGCGGGCACTCGGATGAGCAACGGGCCGGACGCGTTGGCGGGCTTCGAGGACGCCGATCACGCGCGGCTCGATGCCAAGTTCGATGCCCTGCTGGCGCTGGACCCGCCGGCCCGCGCGGCGGCGCTGCAGGCCGTGCGTCGGCGCGACCCGCGCACGGCTGACGCGCTGGATGTGCTGCTGGCCGAGGCCGCAGCCTTGGGTTCCGACACCTTGGCGCTGCCGAGCTCGCCGCAGCTGTGGCGAGCGCTATTGGATGACATGGCCGAAGCCGAGCCGGATTCGACCTGCGGGTCTGCGGCCGGTGGACCCGCGGCACAGCAGGTTGGCCGTTGGCGCCTGCTGCGCGAGCTGGGCCGCGGCGGCATGGGCAGCGTCCATCTGGGCGAGCGCCGCAGCCACGGTTTCGTCCAGCGCGCCGCGGTCAAACGGCTGCATGCTGGCATCGACTCGCAGGAGTTCCTGCGCCGCTTCGAGCTTGAGCGACGCATTCTCGCGGAGCTTTCGCATCCCGGCATCGCGCGGCTGATCGACGGTGGCGAGGACGTCCAGGGCCGGCCTTACCTGGTCATGGACTACGTGGACGGGCAGGCGATCGACCGACACTGCGACGCGGCCCGACTCGGGGTCGAGGCGCGGGTGGCGCTGTTCCTGCAGGCGCTGGAAGCGCTGGCACACGCGCATCAGCAGGGCGTTCTGCACCGGGATATCAAGCCTTCCAACCTGATGGTGGACAGCGCAGGGCGGGTGCGTCTGCTCGACTTCGGCATCGCCAAGCCGCTGCAGGCAGCGGCTGCCAATGATCTGGCAACGGCGACCGGCCTGCGCCTGCTGACGCCGCAGTACGCAAGCCCTGAGCAGCTGCTGGGCCAGCCCATGGGTGTGGCTTCCGACCTGTATCAGCTCGGCCTGCTGCTGTACCAGCTGCTGTGCGGTTGCCCGGCCCAGCAGCCGGTGGATCCCAGCCCTGCCGCCCTGCAGCGCGCGGTCTGCGAGCAGCTGGCGCTGCCCCCCAGTCGACGCTTTCGGGAGGGCGAGGATGTACTGGCGCGGGCGCTGGCACGTGCGAGCAGCCCGCGCGCACTTGAGCGACGGCTGCGCGGTGATCTCGACCGGATCGTACTGATGTGCCTGCGCAAGGAGCCCTCGGCCCGCTACCCCGACGTGCCAACGCTGGCCGAAGACCTGCGGCGCTGGCAGCACGGGCTGCCGGTGCTGGCGCGCGCACCCGGCCTGCTCTACCGCGCACGCCGCTTCCTGGCCCGGCATCCGATCGAGTCAAGCGCGCTGCTTCTGCTGGTTCTGCTGCTGATCGGATACGGAGTTCAGCTGCGCGAGCAGGCCCGCGCGCTGGCGGCGGAGCGTGACGCGGCGGATGCCCAGGCGCTGCGCGCCGAGCGCGTCAAATCGATGTTGCTGCAGCTGTTCGCCCAGGCGGACCCCGAGCGCAGCGGGTTGGCCGATCTGAGTGTGCGTGAGGTGCTCGCGCAGGGGCTCGCGCCCCTGCAGGCCGAGCTGGAAGCGGACCCCGGACTCTCTTTCGACCTGCGCCTGACCGTGGCCGACGCGCAGCTCAGTCTCGGGCTGCCGGACGAGGCCTGGGCCGAGATCGAACGCGCCGGCGTGGCGGTGCCGGAGAACGCGCGCAGCCCGACGCAGCGGCTCCTGTGGTGGCTGCTGGCCGGGCGTGCGCAGTACGAACTGGGAGCCTATGCGAAGGCGCGCTCTTTGCTCGAACAGGCCGCCGCTGCGACCGGGGCCGACTCCTCACCCACGCTGCGTGCCTTGCATTGGGAGGCGCGCAAGGCTCTGGGATGGGTCGAACTGTCGGACGGGCGGATCGAGCATGCCGATGCGCAGTTCACTGCGCTGCTGACAGAGATCGAAGCGCAGTCCGCGCTGCCGTCTGAGGCGCAGCCCGACACCCGTCTGGCCCTGGCCGGGATACTCAACAGTCTGGGCGCGGCGCGCCGTGCCGGCGGTCAGCTCGATTCGGCCACGGAGCTGCTGCAGCGCTCCAACGCGCTTTACGCGGAGCTGCTGCCCGCCGGCCACCCGGAGCGTATCCACGTCATCAACAACCTGGCGGTGCTGTATCGCAGCCGCGGCGACGAGGCGGCCGCTGAAGCTCTGTACCGGGAGGTGCTCGAAGACAGTCGCCAAGGCCGCGGCAGGCTGCATCCCGGAACGGCAACGATAATGAACAATCTTGCCCGACTGCTGAAATCACAGGGCAACCTGGACGAAGCGCTGGCACTGCTGAAGCAGGCGCTGAAAATCCGCAGCGAGCGCTTGGGCGAAGCCCACCCTCTGGTGGCGATGACCCACAGCGACATCGGCTGGGTGCAGCACGACCGCGGTGAACTCGAAGCCGCGGAGCAGCACTACCGGATCGCCCTCGATCTGTACCCCGCAGACCACGCCTGGCGCGCCGCCACCGTGTTCAACCTCGGCCGCGTATTCGAGGCGCGCGGGCAGCTTGCGCAGGCCGAGCAGCACTACCGCGATGCGCTGCACGACCAGCAGCGCCAGTACGGACCCGACCATGAGCGAGTCGGTATCGACCATCTGCATCTCGGCATCGTGATGCGCAAGCAGGGTCGGCTGCAGGAGGCCGCGCTGGAGCTCGACTCCGCTGCACGCGTGTTCGCTGTATCCCTGCCGGACACCCACGACCGGTTCGCACAGCTTTGGCTCGCCCAGGCCGATCTGGCCGAAGCGGACGGACGCGCCGCTGAAGCGCGGGACTTGCTGCAGCGCGCGTTGAGCCAGCGCGAGCATCAGCTGGGGCCGGATGACGCCCGCAGCGTGGCGGTGCGCATGCGACTGCGACCCTGACCCGATTCAGCCGCAGGCCGGATCGAGCTGGATCTGCACGCGCCCACGGTTGTTGCCCTCGTTCGATTCATTGACGCTGTCGTCGCTGTCGAGCTCGACCTGGACCCAGCTGGTACCGCCGGACAGCTGCACGTTCAGCTCGAAGGTCCGGGTCTCACCGGGCTCCAGCGCCGGTTGCTGCAGCACGCCAAGCGTACGGCCAGGGTGGCCTGACGACCGCGACGGGCGCTGGCGCAGCACATGTCGCGTCGCCGCGCTGGTCTGCTGGCTGTCATTGATCACGCCGATCCGAAGCGAAAGCAGGCAGGTTCCGTTCACAACGGTCACCGAGGGAATGTGCAGCTCACCGTCCCACGCACCCGTCTCCCCACCGAGGCGCAGCAGTGGCAGCAGCGCCAGGTCAGGCTTTGCGAGCGACAGCTCCAGCGACTCGACGCGTTTGAGCTGGAGCTCGCCCTGACCGGGGCCGTCGTGGTCGGTGCAATTGGAGTAGGTCACGGTACCGCCCCCGGGGCGGGGGCAGTTCCTTGCCCCTGCAGCGGTCACCTCCGGCGTTGGCGCCGAGCTTGCCGTGCGCACGGCGGGCACGACCGGTGCAGCGCTCGGCACGGTCTGGGCGGGTGCCACGGCGCTTGCCGCCGTCAGGGCGACGCAGAGTGGGAGAGACAGAAAGCGGGCGATGATGCGCATGGTGAGGTCCTTGCAGTGGATTGGCTGGCCGCTTGGAACGCGAGCCCGGACCAGCGCCGGACTCGCGCCGTCTGATCAACGCCAGGATGAAGTTGATCAGACCTTTCTTAGTCGGATTCTCCCAGCCAAACCCGCCAGGCGGATAACTCGCTCGCTGGGGGGCGGGTTTCAAGTCTGCTCTGCGACCAAGGCCAGCGCTCGGACCAGCTGCGCAAGGGTCTGTGTGGCGATCGCGGTCTGATCGCAGTGATGTGCCTGCATAAGCCGCCGAAGCCGCGTTGAGTTCGCGGTCGAGGAGGCCTTGCAGCAGGCGCTGAGCCCATTCGAAGCGGCATCGCCGGCCGGGCGCGATCACATCGCTTCGACCTGGATCGCGATCGAGGAACTGCTTCGGGTCGAGCGTGATGCAGGTGCGCCGCGGGTGGTGTTCATCGCAGGCACGCAGCCGCAGCGGAGCGGCATCTGCCGACGCGATCCGCCTCGCAAGCAGCGCCCGAATCCTGCCACGGGTTCCCAACGTGCTCCAGAAAAAACGGCGATGGCTGTCGGGCCAAACACAAGACCAAAAAAAGTTGGCGGGGTTTTTCCGGCGTCTGCGACTACAGGCTCGGAGCAGGACGCAGCCGCCGGTTGCGTCCGGCTCCACCCCACTGTCTGCACACCAATGGAGCAGCCCATGAGTACCAATCAGAGTTTTGGCGTGCGTGCGCCGATCACCCCCGAACAGCAGGCCGAGTTCAATGCACCCGTCGCAGAAGCCTTCGGCTTGGATAGCCTGGAGCCGCGTGAGCGCGCCGAGGCCGAAGCGCTGAGCCAGCGCATCGCCGCGGTTCTGATCAAGAGTCTGCTGCATCGGCTGGACCCGGCCGCCAACCCGATCAGCGATCCCACCAGCCTGGAGGGGCGGCTGGCTGCCGCGACCTTGGCTGTACCGCCGGCAGCCATCGCGCGCATGGCGCCGGGCCTGCGTGCGCTGGCACGCAGCCCGCAGAAACTACGCCAGGCAATGGGTGGCGCCGATCTCAAGCTGCAGGATCTGCAGCCCGTCGGCCTCGATCAGCGCCTGGGTTTGAAGTTGAAGCCGGCCACCCTGCCGCGGCTCACCATCAAGCCGCGCCAGGCGGCGCCGGGGACCTTGCGCGGCACGCCGCGCAGTGCGAACACCTTCACCCGTTGCCATCTGTTGCTGCGCGCCATCCACTGCGTACGTGAAACCCAGCCGGCCGGCACCGACGAGATCATCTTCGGCGGTCTGCGTATCGGTTCAAGCGGCAATGTCGCGGTGATCAGGTCATTCGACGCCGGCGACTTCCGTACCGGGACCTATGCGAGCTACGGTGAACTGTTTCTGGGTCAGTACAGTCTGCAAACCACGGCCGGCTTCCCGAAGCATCTGTACGCGATCTTCAAGCTGGTCGAATCCGACAGCAATGACGCTGAGGTCGCCCGCCAGCTCACCGACACCCTGAGCTTTCTGGCCAGCACCATCATCGGCGCGATACTCGGGCCGGCCACCGGCGTTGCCGTCGGTGCTGTGCTCGGATCCATCGGCAATCTGATCGCCAACATCATCGATGAAGACGAGCTGCGGCCCTATGGCATCCGCCTGACCCTGAACAACCAGAACCAGTTTGGCAGCGACGGCGTCGGCCCCAGAGTGCACACCGGCGATATCACCGGTCACGGTGGGCGCTACCGCATCGGCTATCGCTGGGTGCTGGGGGCTTGATCAGGGTCTGAACGAACTGGCACGGGCGATGATGGCCTTGATGCCAGAAACTACCCGCCGCCGCATTCGCGGCAGGCGGGTTGTTTCTGCATGAGCTTTCAGTCCTGCGGCGGCTGCGGGCGGTCGACCCGGCCGGCCAGGTAGGCGCGCATCATCATCAGCGCCGACACCGGTGCGGTGATGAACAGGAACAGGGTGATCAGCAGCTCGCGCAGGCTGAAGCCCTCGCTCCAGAACAAATGGAACAGCATCGAGCCGATCAGGATGCCGCCCACACCCAGGGTGCTGGCCTTGGTCGGCCCGTGCAGGCGCTTTTCGAAGCTGCCGAGCTTGAACAGGCCATAGCTGCCGACCAGGGCGAAAGCACCGCCGGCCAGCAGAACCGCGGCGACCAGGTATTCGAGTGCGGCGTCGATGTTCATTCGATGATGTCCCTGCGCATCACATAGCGCGACAGCGCCAGCGTGCCGACGAAGCCGAGCATGGCGATGACCAGTGCGGCCTCGAAGTAGATGTCGGAGCGCAGCTGCATGCCGAGCAGCATCAGCAGCGCGATGGTGTTGATGTAGAGGGTGTCGATGGCGAGGATGCGGTCGACCACGGCGGGGCCGCGCAGCAGACGGTAGCCCGCCAGCACCAGCGCCAGAATCAACATGCCCATGACGATGCCGATCACGGTGTCGATCATTTGAAGATCTCCTTCAGCGGGGCCTCGTAGCGCTGCTTGATCTGGGCGATGGTGGCGGCCTCGTCCTCCAGATTGAAGCAGTGCACCAGCAGGTAGCGGTTGTCGGCGCTGACTTCGGCCGAGAGCGTGCCGGGGGTCATGGTGATGATGCCGGCCAGGGTGGTGATGGCGTGCACATTGCTCACCTCCAGCGGCACCCAGATGAAGCCGGGATGGATCGCCACCTCCGGCCCCAGGATGCGGCGGGCGACCTCGATGTTCGAGATCACGATGTCCCACAGCACTACCAGGAACAACTTCATCGCCACCAGCGGCCGCCGCAGACCGGCATTGCCGGTGCGCAGGCGCTGACCAGACAGCGGCAGCAGGATCGCCAGCAGCAGGGCCAGCAGCAGATGTCCGGGCTCGATGCTGCCGACCAGCAGCAGCCACACGGCGAACACGCACAGGCTCAACACGGGTGCGGGAATCAGGCGCTTCATGGCGTGGCCTCCGCCGGGGGCTGGGCGAGTGGTGTCGGCGAACGCAGGCGCGGGCTGGCGCGCTCGACTGCAGCGCGGTAATCAACCGTGGAGTGCACCTGCTGCGCGGTCTCGCGGCCGTAGCGCAGCACCGGGTCAGCGAACAGGCTGATGCCGATGCCCAGTGCCACCAGCACTGCCACCGCGCCGACTTCAACCGATGACGCTCGCGTGCCGCCCGCGTCCTCGGCAGAGCCGCCCTTCCAGAACAGCTGGCTGCCGGCACGCGCGAGGGCGATCAGGGTGAGCAGGCTGCAAATCAGAATCAGCGGCCACAGCCAGGCCGCCTGCGCATTGCTCATCGAGGCCAGCAGGGTGAACTTGCCGATGAAGCCCGACAGCGGCGGCAGGCCGGCGAGGCTGACCGCGATCAGCAGGAACAGCGCACCGAACAGTCCGCGCTGCGGCGTGGGTGTTGCCACCCGCAGGCTGTCGCCGGCTTCGCCACGTCTGCGCCGGATCAGATCCGCCAGCAGGAACAGCGCGGCCGCGGCGAAGGTGCTGTGGACGAGGTAGTACAAACCGGGCCCGGTCGTCGCTGGCTGATCGAGGCCGAGCACGATGAACAGCGTTGCTGCAGAAGCCACCACCAGATAGGCGGCAAGGCCGCGCAGGCTGCTTGCGGCCAGTGCGCCGAGCGTGGCCAGCACCAGGGCGATCGCCCCGGCCGGCAGCAGCCAGTCGGCGGCCCAGCCGCTCAGATCACCTGCGTCGGCGCCGAACAGCAGGGTGTAGACGCGCAGGATCGCGTAGATGCCCAGTTTCGTCATGATGGCGAACAAGGCTGCCACCGGTGCCGGCGCCCGTGCATAGGTTTGCGGCAACCACAGATACATCGGCAGCAGCGCCGCCTTGGCGCCGAACACCACCAGCAGGATGCCGCCGGCCGCGGCGATCAGGGCCAGATTCTCGGCCGGCGCGCGCGCAATCGCCGCGCCCATCTCGTGCATGTTGAGCACGCCGAGCAGGCCGTAGAGCAAGCCCAGGGCGACCAGAAACAGGGTCGACGCGGTGACGTTGAACACCACGTACTGGAAGCCCACCCGCATCCGCGGGCCGCGGCCGCCGGACAGCAGCAGGCCATAGCTCGCGATCAGCAGCACCTCGAAGAACACGAACAGGTTGAACAGGTCGGCGGTGAGGAAGGCGCCGTTCAAGCCGGCCAGCTGGAACTGGAACAGGGCGTGGAAATGCGGGGCGCGCTGATCCCAGCCCGATCCGGCGTAGAACAGAGCAGCGGCGCCGAGCACCGCGGTGGTGGTGACCATCAGCGCCGACAGCCGATCCACCGCCAGGCTGATGCCGAGCTGGGCCGGCCAGTCGCCGAGTAGATAGATCGAGACCTCACCGCCGGCGGCGCCCTGCAGTTGGGTAAACGCGATGCCCAGCTGCAGCAGCATCGCCACCGCCGCCAGCGCGCGCTGGGCGGTGATGCCGGCGCGCTCGGTCAGCAGCAGCAGGGCGCCGGCCAGCAGGGGCAGCACGATCGGCAGCACCGGCAGGTGGTTCATGCGCCACCTCCGTCACGCGCCTGGCCGTGGCCATCGACATGATCGCTACCGTTGTCGCTGCGATTGCGGATCGCCACCACCGCCATCACCGCGGTCATCGCGAAGCTGATCACGATGGCGGTCAGCACCAACGCCTGCGGCAGCGGATCGGTGTGGTTGGCCAGGGTCGGCGCCAGGCCCTCGCGCAGGATCGGCGGCGCACCGACCTTCAGCCGGCCCATCGAGAAGATCAGCAGGTTGACCGCGTACGAGAACAGGGTCAGCCCCAGCAGCACGTCGAAGGTGCGCGCGCGCAGCAGCAGGTAGATGGCGGCGGCGGTCAGCACGCCGACGGCCGAGGCCAGTGCGAATTCCATCATGCGTTTTCTCCATCAGCGCGCAGCGCATTCGGGTGGACCGGCCGCTCGGCGCGGGGGCGCCGCGCGCGGCCGAGGCTGGCCAGCATCAGCAGGGCACCGCCAGCGACCGCGAGCAGCACACCGGTATCGAACGCCATGGCGGAAGACAGCGCGAACTTGCCCACCACCGGCAGTTCGACATAGCCGTAGGCGCTGGTCAGGAACGGGTAGCCGTAGAACCACGCGCCGACGCCGGTGGCGGTGGCAATCAGCACGCCCCAACCGATGGTGAGCGGATAGTCGAAACCAATCCGGCGCTCGACGTAGTCGCTGCCGGACAGGATGTACTGCAGGATCAACGGCGCCACCAGCACCAGCCCGGCGATGAAACCGCCTCCGGGCGCATTGTGTCCGCGGAGGAACAGAAACACCGCTGCGGCCAGCGCCAACGGCAGCAGCAGGCGCGCCAGCGTGGTCGGGATCGACAGACGTTCGGGCACACCGGCCTGAATCGTGTCCGGAGTCATCCAGGCGCGCCGCAGCAGGGCGTGCACCACCAGCCCGGCAATGCCGAACACAGTCAGCTCGCCGAGCGTATCGAAGCCGCGGATATCCACGAGGATCACGTTGACCGCATTGGCGCCGCCGCCCTCGGGCACCGAGCGCGCCAGGATTTCGCCAGCGACAGTGTCGAGTGGGCGGGTGATGATCGCGTAGACCAGGGCGGCAACGCCGGCACCGCAGGCGCCAGCGATGCCGAGGTCGCGCCACCGACGCAGGCTGCTGCGTTCGCGCTCGCCCTCCTCGGGCAGATAGTTCAGCGCCAGCAGCAGCAGGATGACGCTGACGGTCTCGACCAGCAGCTGGGTCAGGGCGAGATCGGGTGCAGACAGCATCACGAAGGACAGCGAGACCAGCAGGCCGGCGCCACCCATCACGATCAAGGCGGCCAGCCGCTGGCGATGCAGCAGCGGCACCGCGATCGTAGTGGCGATCAGCAATGCCCACAGCACCCAGCCAACCCAGGGCAGTGGTTGGCCCGAGCCCAGTTCGCCCCAGCCACCACCGCTGACAAAAGGCGCGGCGGCCAGCACCAGCGCCGACAGCAGCATCAGCAGCAGGTAGCGCTGCAGGCTGCCGTTCTCGAGTTTCGCCGTGAGCCGGCGCGAGATCCCTACCAGGGCCTCGATGTTGGCGTGGAACGCGCTGAAGCCGAACGAGCGGCGCACATCGCGGTGCAGATCGATGAAGCGGCGCAGGCCGAAGTACAGGCCGATGCCGCCGGCCAGGGCGATGAAGCTCATCAGCAGCGGCAGGTTGAAACCGTGCCAGATCGCCAGGGTGTAGTCCGGCACATTGCCGTGGGTGGCGCCGCGCACGGCGGTCTCCAATGCCGGGCCGATCAGCCAGGCCGGAGCGACGCCGACCGCGAGACACAGCAGCACCAGCAGCTCGACCGGCACGCGCATGAAGTGCGGCGGCTCGTGGGGGGTCTTGTTCATCACCTCGGTACTGCCGGTGAAGAAGCAGTCGTGCACGAAGCGGATGCTGTAGGCGACGCTGAAGATGCCGGCCAGCAAAGCGGCCCCGCTCAGCAGCCAGCCCATCACGCCATGGCCCTCGATCTCAAGCGTTTCGGTGAAGAACATTTCCTTCGACAAAAAGCCGTTGAGGAAGGGCACGCCGGCCATCGACAGCGCCGCCACGATCGCCAGCGTGCTGGTGATCGGCATGGTCTTCAGCAGGCCGTGCAGCTTGCGGATATCGCGGGTGCCGGTTTCGTGGCCGATGATCCCGGCGGCCATGAACAGCGAGGCCTTGAACACCGCATGGTTCATGATGTGGAACACACCGGCCACCACCGCCAGCTGGGTTGGCAGACCGAACAGCAGGGTGATCAGGCCGAGGTGGGACACCGTCGAATAGGCCAGCAAGCCCTTCAGATCGTGCTGGAAAATGGCCAGGTAGGCGCCGGTCAACAGAGTCGCCGCACCGAAGCCCGACACGGTGTAGAACCACAGATCGGTGCCGGCCAGTGCCGGGTGCATGCGCGCCAGCAGGAACACGCCGGCTTTCACCATCGTCGCCGAATGCAGATAGGCCGAGACCGGCGTCGGTGCCGCCATCGCATGCGGGAGCCAGAAGTGGAACGGGAACTGCGCCGACTTGGTGACCACGCCGCCCAGCACCAGCAGGGTGGCGACCGGATACAGCGCATGCGCGCGGATCGCATCGCCGGCGTCCAGCACCGCATCCAGCTCGAAGCTGCCGACGATATGGCCAATCACCAGCACGCCGGCCAGCAGGGCAAGTCCGCCAGCGCCGGTAATCGCCAGCGCCATCCGCGCACCCTGGCGGGCGTCCTGACGGTGGCTCCAGAAGCCGATCAGCAGGAAGGAGCTGATCGAAGTCAGTTCCCAGAAGGTCGCCAGCAGCAGCAGATTGCCGGCGATCACCATGCCCAGCATCGCCCCCATGAACAGCATCAGGTAGGCCATGAAGCGGGCGGCGCTGTCCTTGGGGCTGAGGTAGTAGTGCGCGTAGAGAACAATCAGCACGCCGATGCCCAGCACCAGGCCGGCGAACATCCAGGCAAGGCCGTCGATCCGCAGTGACAGGTTCAGCCCGGCCTCGGCGATCCACGGCGTGTAGCTGCGAATCACTTCGCCATCCATCACCTGCGGCGTCAGCAGGCCGAGAATGACCAGGCCGGTCAGCGGCGCGAGTGCAGCGATCGCCGCACTCACGGCGCGCGGCGCCCGATGGGCCAGCGCGATCAGCAGGGCGCACACGAAAGGCGCAGCGAGCAGAATCTCGAGCATGGTTTGAATCCGTTGAAGGGAAGCGTGCGCAGCGGGTGCCAGCGGCCATGAAGCGGTGGATCAAGGCCGGTGTGAGCCTTGCGCAGCGGCCGTAGTCTAGCCGAAGCGCGCGCAAGCCCCGCGCGTTTTTCCAAGCGATTCCGCCACTTGGCGCACAGCGCATCGCATGTAACAGGAGTGCATCGCGACGCGACTTCTGGCGGGGCCATAGCGCCCCGCAGGAGGGTTTCCAACTCCGCACTCGCCAGGGATTGTTGAATCCCCCAGCTCGTATCGCAAATCCCAGACCCTCATCCGAACCACCACCCGCACACCACGGTGATCACCACCGCGCCGATCACATTCAGCGCGATGCCATGACGGAGCATGGCTGCCGCGGGCACCTGGCCGGTGCCGAACACGATCGCGTTCGGCGCAGTGCCAACCGGCAGCATGAAGCTGCAGCTCGCGGACAACACCGCCGGCGCCATCAGCACTGCAGGGTCCAAACCCATGCCGACTGCGGCGGCGGCCAGAATCGGCATCGCCAGCACCGCGGTAGCGGTATTGCTGTTGATCTCCGAGAGCAGGCTGATGCTGATCGCTACCAGCGCGATCGTCAGCAGCAGCGGTAGACCGAGCATTCCCTGCAGCAGGCCTGCTGCGGCGTCGGACAGGCCCGAACTCTGGAACGCGCTGGCGATGGCGATGCCGCCGCCGAACAGGATCATCACGCCCCAGGGAATGCGCTCGGCGCTCTGCCAGTCGAGCAGCTTGCCGCCACGGCCGTCGCCGGTCAGCGCCATCGCCACGACGCCGAGCAGGGCCACGCTGGCATCGCTGGCGCCCGGAAGGCTCAGGGCCTCGCGCCAGCCGCCGAAGGGTTCGGTGCGGGTGACCCAGGCCAGCGCGACGATCCCGAACACCAGCAGCACGCGCTTCTCCGCGATGCTCCAGGCCGGCAGCGGAGGCAGCACCGCCGGCGGGCTGTCGCGCAGACCGCGCGCCAGCCACAGTGCAGCGAGCGGCAACATCAGGGCCACGGTCGGTAGGCCGAACGCCATCCAGTCGGAGAAGCCGAGCTCGCGCCCGGTGGTCTGCTGGTAGACCTGCATGAACACCAGATTCGGCGGCGAGCCGATCGGTGTTCCCAGGCCGCCGATGCTGGCGCCGTAGCAGATCGCCAGCAGCAGCGGCACCGCCAGGCGCCGGTCCGGATAGGTCTGCAGAATCGCCAGCGCGACCGGCACCAGCATCAACGTGGTCGCGGTGTTGGACAACCACATACTGGTCAGGCCGGCCGCCGCCGCAAAGCCGAACACCAGGGCAGTCCCACCGCCGCCGCCGAACGCGCGGACCATGCCCAGCGCCAGTCGCCGATGTGCGTTCGATTGCTCCAGCGCCTTCGACAGCATGGCGCCGCCAACCAGCAGCAGGATCAGTTCACTGCCATACGCTTCGGCCACCTGCTTGCCGGTCAGCACGCCGGTCAGCGGGAACACCGCCAGCGGCAGCAGCGCGGTGATCGCATGCGGCGCGGCCTCCAGCGTCCACCACACCGCGCACCAGGCAGTCACCGCCAGCGCGATCGCGGCAGCGCCGGACAACCCGGCGCGGTCGGCGATGCCCCACCCCAGCGCCGCAGCCAGCGGCCCCGCCAGTATTCGCAACGTGCTGCCTGTCATCCGCCCCACCCGTGCCCGCCGCCAAGGGCTCGCACTGTAACCGCGCGCGTTGGGCGACGAGTGGGCTGGTGGTTCGGCTGAACAGTCCACAACAGAGCTGTCGCGTTGACGCCCCGCACTTCGTAGTTCCCTCTCACAAGGCCCGCATTCTGCGGCGCCGGTGATCAAAGGCGCGGTGCTACGATGCCAGTTCCCACCCCGTCGCCCCAGGAGGCGACCATGAAAACCCACCTCGGCCACTACGAAATCGTCGCGGAGCTGGGCCGCGGCGGCATGGGTGTTGTCTACAAGGGTTTCGAGCCGGCGCTGAATCGATTCGTCGCGATCAAGGAGCTCTCGCCTTCGCTGGCGCACGATCCCGATCTGGTCGAGCGCTTCCTGCGCGAAGCGCGCTCGATGGCGTCGCTGAATGACCCGCACATCATCCAGATCTACTTCATCGGCCAGGAGAACGGCCAGCCGTTCTTCGTGATGGAGTTCGTCGAGGGCGAATCGCTGTCGGGCCTGCTGAAGCGCGAAGGCCAGCTGCAGCCCGAGGTGGCGCTGAAGATCCTGCACCAGACCGCGCAGGGCTTGGCCAGCGCGCACGACCGCGGCGTGATCCACCGCGACATCAAGCCCGGCAATCTGATGCTGGGCACCCGTGGCCAGGTCAAGATCGCCGATTTCGGCATCGCGCTCGCCACCACCGACATCAGCAAGAAGCTGACCAGCACCGGCGAGTTCGTCGGCACACCGGGCTACCTGTCGCCCGAGGTCTGCCTCGGCAAGCCGGTCGACCAGCGCTCTGACATTTTCTCGCTCGGCATCGTGCTGTTCGAAATGCTCAGCGGCAAGACGCCCTTCACCGACGAGAGCCCGCTCGGCCTGATGCTGGAAGTGGTCAAGGCCGAGATTCCGGACGTGCGCACGCTCAACGAAGGCGTGGATGTGCAGGCGGCAGCCATCCTCACCAAGATGCTGACCAAGGATCCGGCCGACCGCTTCCAGAACTGCCACGACCTTGCCGCGGCCCTGCAAGCGCATCCGCTGGTGGCGCAGACCGGCTCGCTGAAGCTGCCAACGGCGCGCCCGGCGAGCCAGGACGCCACGCTTGTTGGCGCGCCGACCCCGGCCTCACAGCCACGGCGCGCACCGACCCCGCCGCCCGTCGTCAGCGCCAGCGGCGTAGGCGCGGCACCCAGCCCTGCGGCGATGCCGCCGCCGGTGCCGGTGCCGGCGCCGGCAGCGCAGGCGCCGGCAGCCAATCTTGAAGATCGCACCCGTGCCCGCGCTGCGGCGCGGCCCTCGGTGCTGGAAGGCCGCAAGAGCGGCAGCGGTGGCAAGCTGGCGCTGGGCATCGCCGCCGGCCTGCTGCTGGTACTCGCCGGCAGCGTGTTCGCCTTCCGCGCACCGCTGATGAACCTCGCGTCCGGCTTCTACGACGGCTTTGTTGGCAACAGCTACACCGACGGCGTCGCCGCCGGCCGCGCCAGCAACCCGGTCGGCACCAGCACCGCGGCTCCGCTGACAGCGAGCTCAGGCAATGAAGCGCCGATGGCCAATGCAGCACCGAGCGTGGGCAACGCTGGCAGCGGCAACGCGACCGATCCGTCCACGCCCAACAGCATGGACGCGGCGGCTCTGGTCGCCTCGGACCAGGCCAAGCCCGGCGCCGGCAACGCCGTCGCGCTGAGCCCCGATGTCGAGAATGCGAGCCCGGTCAACAGCACGGCAGCAGGTCCCACCAACGCGAATTCGACCACCGCCGCCACCGCGGTGGAATCGGTGCCGGCGGGCGCGAACCCGGCCACCAGCACGGTCGGCAGCTCGCAGGTTGCCGGCGCCAACAGCAGCCCGAGCTTGACCAAGGTCGGCAGTGTGGCCAGCACCACCCCGCCGCGTCCGGTCAGCCCACCGCCACCGCCGCGGATCGCGGTGGTCGCCCTGGGCGACTCGGCGATCACCGATCCGGCTCGCCAGCGCATCGAGGAACAGCTGATCCGGCTCGGTTTCGATGTGGTCGACAGCGACCTGCTCGGCATCGACAGCGGCGCCGCCCTGCCGCAGGTGCTGCGCAGCATCCGCCGCCAGGCCACGGCCGTGGTGGTGGTGCGCGCCGAGCCGATCGGCTCGCAGCAGCTGAACTACTACGGCCAGAGCTCGACCCTGTACAGCGTCAACCTGGGCGTGCGCGTGTTCACCGTCGGCGACCAGCGACCGCTCGGCGCCGGCTGGCGCGAGAAGGTCGACTTCACCACCCTCAATGCCGAGATCAAGGCGCTGGAATCGATCGAACCTCGGCTGGATGGCCTGGTCGACACGCTGGACGAGTTCCGGCCGCGGCGGCGTTCGTAAGCCACATCGCGCCCGGCCCTACAACTGCGATTCGATGCAGGCCAGCACAGCCCCCGTACCGTCACCGGTGCGGGGGTTTTCGTTTGTCGACAGCAAATGTCGAAATGCGCGCCGCTGCTGCGACCATGAACGCCCCGACCCGCGGGCTACCCCCTGGAGCGATCCGATGAACTACATCCTGCTGATCTACGGTAAGCGTCCGCCCAAGCCACCTACCGCTTCGCCACTCGCCGTGCTGAGCCTCAGTTGCAGATCGGCGCCCAGCCCTCGATCGGCAGCAAGCTGTCGATGTCGCGGTTGCGCGTGGTCGGCAGTC
>NZ_JBILJQ010000113.1:0-9751 GCF_044377145.1 Aquimonas sp. | reverse complement strand
AGCGCACATGCGCCCGCCACCGCCACGCCTCCGAACACGCCATCGACCGGTCCTCCGTTGGGGAAACCGGAGACGGTCGGGAGAATCAGGTAAGGAAGGTAGGTGAGGTGGGCGGACGCTTACGCTGTTCTTCGCGGTGCCGCGGGTGATGTTCGATGGCGTCGAGCCGTTCGCCGCGATGCGGGAGAGCGCACAGGCCGTAGCGGGGAGTTTCGGCGCCTTCGCGCTAACCGTGCTGACCCTGTTCGTGGCGCGCTTCGTGGTCAGCGTGGTGCTGGCAACAATCAGCCCGATGCTGGCGGTGCTGGTTTCCGGCGTGGTTTTCACGCCGCTGCTGGGTGCCGTGCTGTATGTCGCCTGGGCCGATGTGTACGGCGCGATCAGCGAACGTGAGGACACCGCATCCGACGGCGCGCAGGCGCCACCAGTGGGACCTCCCAGCATCGAGGCCTGAGTCGGGCATCCGAAGACGCAAACACGGTCGGGTTGCGGAGGGGCGCGAGCGCCGACGGCTCCACGCTGGCATGCATCGCGAACACCTTGCCTGTCAGCGTCCGTGTGGTGCGAGTCTCAAGCTTCGACGCCATACAACGAGTTTGATCGTGCGGCGCATGGTTCGCGTTCTGCGGCTCGGATGGCTGTCTGAAAGGCAGTCGTAGCCTGCTACCGGCGTCAGGCCGTTTCTGCCTCACGCCGCCGCAGCAGTATCCGGGTCGCGATGATGCCGACCTCATAGAGCAGGGCCATCGGAATTGCCAGCATCAGCTGCGAGATCACATCCGGCGGGGTGATGATCGCCGCCACCACAAAGGCGCCGACGATCACGTAGGGACGCGCTTCGCGCATCTGTTCAACCGTGACCCAGCGCAGAAGGCCGAGGATCACCACGGCCACCGGCACTTCGAAGCTGAAACCGAAGGCCAGGAACACCACCAGCACGAAGTCGAGATAGCGGCTGATGTCGGTCATGATCTCGACACCCTCCGGCGAGATGCCGGTCAGGAACGAGAACACGGTCGGCAGCACGAGGAAATAGGCGAAGGCTGCGCCGATATAGAACAGCAGGGTCGCCGTCACCAGCAGCGGCAAGGCAAGCTTGCGTTCGTGCCGATACAAGCCCGGCGCCACGAAGGCCCAGGCCTGATAGAGCACCGCCGGAATGGCGATGGTAACGGCGGCCACGAAGGCCAGCTTGATCGGCGCGAAGAACGGGCTGGCGACATCGATCGCCACCATGTTTGCGCCTTCCGGCAGCTTTTCCAGCAGCGGCTGCGCGATCACCGAATACAGACGATTCGCAAATGGAATCAAGGCGATGAACACCGCCAGCACGGCCAATACCGCACGCAACAGGCGGGTGCGAAGTTCGAGCAGATGCGAAAGCAGGGTTTGTTCGCCCGGCTCGGCGGCGGGGTTGGGTAGATCGCTCACCGTGGCACCGCCGGGCTGTGCTCATGCCGGCCGGCGTCGGGGCCCGTTCCGGGCTCGGTTCCAGGCTTAACGATCGGCGCTGTTTCGGCCGGAGTCGGAGACTCCGCCGCGCTTGATGCCGCAACGGCCGCAGGCACGCCTTGGACCGGCGCGTGAGTCTCTGCAGCCTCGGGCGAATCCATCATCAGCGGCTCGTTCAGGGCCTCGGACTGGCGCGCGCGTTCTTCCGCCGACAAACCGTCTTGGTCGATCGCGCCGGGCTGTGCAGGGGTGGGTGCCGGCTGTTCAAGCGCAAGGCCCTCGCGCACGCTGCTGGCGGTCTGCTGCAGGGTCGCGTGCACTTCGTCGAGCTTCAGACTGCGCTTGAGTTCTTCCGCGGCCAGCTCACGCTCGAATTCCGAGCGCACCGAATACCAGCTCTGGCGCGCCTTGCGCACGTAGAAGCCGACCGTCCGCGCAGCCTTGGGCAAGCGTTCTGGGCCCAGTACCAGCAGAGCGACGATGGCGATCACCGCCATCTCGGCCAAGCTCATCTCAAACACGGATTCAGGACTCAGTCGCGGCGATCAGCGGATTTTTCCGCCGCGACGCGCTCGGCCTCTTTGGCCTCATCCTCAATCTTTTTCCCGGGCAGCTCTTCATCCTGCATGCCCTTGCGAAAACTCTTGATCGCCGAACCCAGGTCACCGCCGACGTTGCGCAGTTTCTTGGTTCCGAACACCAGCACGATGACGGCCAGCACGATAAGCCAATGCCAGATGCTGAAGGCACCCATGAAGTTCTCCAATCGTTAGTCCCGGGAGCATAGCGCAGCGGGCACGACAGGGCGATGACGCCCAGCCCTGAAACCGCGCCGCTCAGCGGGCGGTGTATTCCTCAAGGCGGTCGCGGAAGTCGACGGCCTGGTCGGGGCTGACGCTGACGCGGCCCTCAAACACGGCCCGCGGCGTGGTGTTGCGACCGTAGCTGGCCTGATTGGCGCGATGGTCGATCGACAGCACTGCACCGTCGAGCGCAACGCCGGCAAACAGGCCGCGAGCACGCGAGTACGAGTAGATTTCGGCGCGCAGGTCGGAATCGGTCGAGGCCAGCGCATTGCGGCCGACCGGGCCTGCGGCCACCGATGCATCTGCGCCCAAGGCGAACTTGCCATTGACGATCGAGTCGACACCGCGCTCGCTGCGGAACACCAGCACCACATCGGTCGACTGCACGCCGGCCTGGAAGCCAAAACTGCCGCCGGTCAAGGTCAGGAAGGCCGGATGGCTCCAGCTGCCGTCGGGCGTGCGCACCGACACCACGCCGCGGCCACGGCGACCGCCGATGAACAGGCCAGCCTTGACGACATCAGGAATCACCGCGATCGCGTAGGCGTCCTCCAGCAAACGCTTGGGTACGGCACGGTCGGGGCTCTGCATGACTTCATCGAGCACACGAACTGCGTTTTCGAGCCGCTTCTCCGGCGGCGGGGCGGCCAGCGCGAGTGCCGGGACAATCAACAGGGTGAGCGCGAGCAGGGGCAGCGCTGCCAGACGATGAAGGCGCATTGATAACTCCGGTACTAGATGAGGGGCGTACGACTGGATAACCCGATCGTCGGAGGGACACTATGAAAAGTGCCGATGAACGCGGACTTATCGAAGCTCAGGTACGCCGTGCAGCCGCGCGAAGTTCAGCCGCGCCGCAAGCGAACACCAGCCAGCATCAGGAAGCCCAATGTGGCAAGCACCAAACCCAGCGGGCCGTAGGCAGGAACCGCCGCGGGCGCAACCGGCGAGGGCGGCGGCGGCGCTCCGCCCGAATCACAGGACGGAGGCGCAATCGCCAGGCCTTCCATCTGCGTAGTGGATGTCCCGGAACCCGCACCCGTAAGCGGCATACGGCGCAGCACTCGCCCTGAAGTCGGGTCCAGCTCAGCGACATCGTTGCGGAAAACCCAGTCGGCCCCTTCCGGCGGGGTCAGGTAATCGAGGGTGGCCCAGAGGCGGCCCTGCGCGTCGAAATCCAGGCCAGCGTCGTAGATCCGGCTGTCGAGCCCCAACGAACCCAAACGCTCAACGGCAAAGGTTTGAGTGTTGATCCGATAGAGGGCCTCGGTCCCGCCCACCGACACGCCGTAGAGAAAATTGTCTTTCGATGCCAAGCCCGTCAACAACGGACCGCCGGAGATGACTTGCTCGACCCTGCCGTCCGCACGATCCACGCGCCACAGGTGGCCCAGCGTATCGGAAGAGAGCCACAGGCGGCCGTCGCACGTCGTCGCCAGACCGTAGTCCAGCTGACCGCCCAAGCCGGGGCCAAGTCCGTTCAATCTGCTGAGCGGCGCGACAAAACTGCCCGCTCCGGTGCGCGTGTCGATCCTGATCAACAGATCCGAAATACCGCCGTTGACACTGGTGCCGTCGGCCGCGCCGTACAGGACACCGTCTGGATGAAAAGCAAGACCTTCCATGTCGAGGAAGCCGGTTGCGCCGATGCGCACCGCTGCCCCGGTTTCCATATTGATGCGAAAAAGCGAATCGGTCGCCGTGGCCACGTCGTAACCCGAGGCGTAACCCACGGTCTGCGCGCTGGCAAGGCCAGCTAGCAACAGGCCGGGCAACACGGGCAGCCATCGATAAACAGGGCGCATGGACTGCACTCCACAGGGCGGGTCATTTTCGCGTAATCGTCACGGCGCTCTGGTGGCGCCTCGGGCGAGAATAGCAGCCCCTCCGGTGCCTGAACAGGCATCGACACGTGAAATTTCCTTGCCTTTCAATCCACAGGAGCTTTGCCCCATGAGCTATATCGGCCGCGCCGACTACCGCCACGGCAGCCCGGAAAGGACGGCCATCCTGCTGGTCAATCTGGGCACACCCGACGCCCCGACCCCGGCAGCCGTGAGGCGCTATCTGGCCGAGTTCCTGAGCGACCCGCGGGTGATCGAACTTCCGCGCGCGCTGTGGCTGCCGCTGCTGTACGGGGTGATTCTGCCGTTTCGCTCGCGGCGCTCGGCCAAGGCCTACGCACGGGTCTGGACCGAACAGGGCTCGCCGCTGATGGTTCACACCCGCGATCTGGCGACCAAGCTGCATGCCGAGCTTTCGGCCGATGGCCGCCCGCTGGAAGTGCGGATGGCGATGCGCTACGGCTCGCCGTCGATACCCTCGGTGCTGGCCGAACTGCGCGAGCGCGGCATGCGCAAGCTGCTGGTGCTGCCGCTGTATCCGCAATTCTCTGCCACCACCACCGCGACCGTGTTCGACGCGATCGCCGACACGCTGAAGAGCTGGCGCTGGCAGCCGGAGCTGCGCTTCATCACCGACTACCACCGTGAGCCGGCCTGGCTGGACGCGGTCGCCGACAGTGTGCGTGCGCACTGGGCCGAGCACGGCCGCGGCGACCGACTGCTGTTCTCGTTCCACGGCATTCCCAAGCGCTACTTCATGAATGGTGATCCCTATCACTGCCTGTGCCAGTTCAGCGCACGCGAAGTCGCCCAGCGGCTGGGGCTCAAGCGCGAAGACTGGCAGCTCAGCTTCCAGTCGCGGGTCGGCCGCGAGGAGTGGCTGCGGCCCTACACCGACGAAACCATGGCCGCCCTGCCCGCCCAGGGCGTCAAGACGGTGGATGTGATCTGCCCCGGCTTCGCGGTCGACTGCCTCGAGACCATCGAGGAAATCGCGATGGAGAACGCCGAGATTTTCCAGCACGCAGGCGGCACTGCGCTGCGCTACATCCCTGCACTCAATGCCAGCGACGCGCACGTGCAGGCCCTGTTGCCGCTGCTGCGACGGCAGGGTGCGGGCTGGGCGGAACTGGATATAGCCGCATGGCCGCCGGGCAAGCACACCACCGAGGAGACCGAACGCGCGGCGCGCTTCGACAGCTTCCAGCAGGAGACCTCGCGGCGTGCTTGAACTCAGTTTCGATGGACCCAGCGGTCGCCTCAGCGCTCTGCACTTCACACCACGGTCAGCTCCCGAACACGCTCCACGACGGGTGCTCGCCCTGCACGGATGGCTCGACAACGCTGCAAGCTTTCACTCGCTGGCCAGCGCATTGCCCGAACTCGACCTGGTGGCCCTGGATCTGGCGGGTCACGGCCATTCCGGCTGGCGCCCGCTCGGCGCCGGCTACGCTCTGGTCGACCACTTGCAGGATCTGGTTGCGGTGCTGGATCAGCTGCAGTGGCCATCGTGCACGTTGATCGGCCATTCAATGGGCGGCGCCATTGCCAGTCTGCTGGCGGTGGCCGCGCCCGACCGGGTCGACGCCCTGGTCTGCATTGATGCACTGGGGCCCTTGAGCCTGCCCGAATCGGAGTCGCCCGGACGCCTTCTGCGCGCGTTGAAGGCACGCACCGAGCCCGCACCGCGGCGGCGAGTGTTCAGCAGCATCGAAGACGCCACCACGCAGCGAGCGCGACTGAACGGTCTGACGCCGGAACAGGTGCGTCCGCTGGTCGAACGGGCGCTCAGAACGGTGGATGAGGGCCATATCTGGGCCGCCGATCCACGTCTGCAGTGGCCCAGTGCGGCACCGATGAGCGAGGCCCAGGTCCGCGCCTGCCTGCAGGCGATCCGACAACCGACACTGGTGGTCGCCGCCGAAGAAACCGATCCGCGGCTGCCACGCCTCGAAGTCATTGAACGCCTCGCCTGTGTGCCGCAGGCACAGGCTCATCGACTGCCGGGTGGTCACCATCTGCACCTGTCCAACACCGCGGCGGTGGCTGCCTTCATCCGCGAGTTCCTGGGCGGGTCGACCTGAACAATCGCGGGGCCGTTCAATCGCTGCGTTGCGATGTCCTTCAACATCGGGACTGTGCTGCCAGCCGGCCGCCATGCCGATCCGTCGTCAGTCCTGCTGCGCTGTGCAAGCCCAGCGCGGCGCTGGCATAGAATCGGCCCTCACTCACCGCTCACGGCGACCTTCGACCCATGTGCTCGATCCTCGGCATTGTTGACCTCCGCTCCGACCCGGCCGCGCTGCGCACGCAGGCACTGGATCTCTCCCGCCGCATGCGCCATCGCGGCCCGGACTGGTCGGGGGTGTATGCCAATGAGCGCGCGATCCTGGTCCACGAGCGTCTGGCCATCGTCGGCGTCGATTCCGGCGCGCAACCGCTGCTGTCGCCGGAAGGCACGCAGGCGCTGGCGGTCAACGGCGAGATCTACAACCACCGCCAGCTGCGCGCGGCGCTGGAGGCCGACTACGCCTTCCAGACCCACTCCGACTGCGAAGTCATCCTGCCGCTGTACCGCAAGTACGGGCACGACTTCCTCAACCAGCTTGAAGGCATGTTCGCCTTCGTGCTGTGGGACGACGCCGCCGGCCGCTGGCTGGTCGCGCGCGATCCGATCGGCATCATTCCGCTGTATTACGGCCATGACGCGCACGGCAATCTGTACTTCGCTTCCGAACTCAAAGCGCTGGCACCGGTGTGCAAGGAAGCCCGTGAGTTCCCGCCCGGCCACTACTGGGCCTCGGGCGATGCCGAACCGACGCGCTACTACCACCCGGGCTGGCGCGAGTACGCCTCGGTGAAGGACGGCCCAACCGACCGCACCGCCCTGCGCGCAGCGTTCGAGAGCGCGGTGAAGTCGCACATGATGAGCGACGTGCCCTATGGCGTGCTGCTGTCCGGCGGCCTGGATTCGTCCCTGGTCGCCGCCATCGCCAAGAAATACGCCGCCCGCCGCGTCGAGGAAGACGAGAAAACCGAAGCCTGGTGGCCGCAGCTGCACAGCTTCGCGGTCGGCCTGCTGGAGTCGCCGGACCTCAAGGCCGCGCGCGAGGTCGCCGCCCACATCGGCACGGTGCATCACGAATTCCACTTCACCGTACAGGAAGGCATCGACGCGCTGTCGGACGTGGTCTACCACCTCGAAACCTACGACGTCACCACCATCCGCGCCTCCACCCCGATGTACCTGATGGCCCGCCGCATCCGCGCGATGGGCATCAAGATGGTGCTGTCGGGTGAGGGCTCGGATGAACTGTTCGGCGGCTACCTGTATTTCCACAAGGCGCCGAATGCCGAAGCCCTGCACGAGGAAACCGTGCGCAAACTCGACAACCTGCACCTGTTCGACTGCCTGCGCGCCAACAAGTCGATGTCAGCCTGGGGCGTGGAAGCACGCGTGCCCTTCCTCGATCGAACCTTCATCGACGTGGCCATGTCGCTCAACCCGGACGTGAAACTGTCCGGCAAACAGCGCGGCCGGATCGAAAAGCAGTTCCTGCGCGAAGCCTTCGCCGGCTACCTGCCCGACAAGATCCTGTGGCGGCAGAAGGAACAGTTCTCGGATGGTGTCGGCTACAGCTGGATCGACTCGCTCAAGGCCCACGCCGAAGCGAACGTCAGCGACGCCCAGTTCGAAAGCGCACGCTTCCGGTTTCCGTACAACACCCCGGCGACCAAGGAAGCCTACTTCTACCGCGAGCTGTTCGAGCGCCACTACCCGCAGGCCTGGGCCGCGGAATGCGTGCCCGGCGGCCCCTCAGTGGCCTGCTCCACCGCCGCCGCCCTTGAATGGGACGCCAGCCTGAAAAACATCGTCGACCCCTCCGGCCGCGCGGTGCAGGCGGTGCACGACCAGGCGTACTGAAGCGGCGCGAGCGAGAGTGTTTCCACAGCTCGGCACGGGTGAAAACCAATCGCAGTCGCTCCCTGGCGACTGTGCCTGGCACGCGTTTGATGTGGAATCGGTGACCGGTTTTCGTCGGATGCGCACTGCTTGCGCTGTAGTGCGCGGCCGCCCCGCCACCTCTGATTCCTCGGCCATGAGCGGGTCACTCCGCAACAGAGAGCCTGGCCTTGCGCACCACCTTCGCCACCGAGCTGAAATGCAGCCCGAAGTGATCGCCGATCTGCTGGTAGCTATAAGCGCCCGTCGCGTATGCGACGGCGATGGCGGCGTTGCGATGCGGGTGCGCGCGCTGGATCGCATCGAGGCTGGGCGGGGGCGGTCGACGTTGGGCACGCGGCACCGAAACGCTCTCGGAGACGGTGCCGGCCTTCAGGCTGCCCGCGACGAAGTTCTCGTCACCGAGAAACACTTGCGAGCGCAGCTGTTTCCAGATCGAGTCGGCGCCAATGCCGTCGGCCACGAAAGCGATGTAGCGGCGCACGGCCTCGGCACGCGTTGAGTCGAACCCCGCCAGCACGCCATCGGTGGCCAGCCACGGCGGCGCCTCTTCCGCACCGATCATCGCCCGGTAGCTGCTCCAGGCCCAGGCGCCGGGCTCGGTGACAAGATTCGCCCGCACCGGGTTCAGCACCACATACCGCGCCAATTCGAGCAGGTAGCTGTCGCGATCCACCAAGATCGCCTTGTAGCGCCCCTGAAACAGATGCCCCACCCGACCATGCCGACGATTGCTGTCCTGGGTATAGACCCCGTTCAACTGGCGCATGCCCTTCGACAGATTGCCGTCGGGCGTCTCGATGACAAGGTGGTAATGGTTGCCCATCAGGCACCAGGCGTGGCACACCCAATTGAACACCCCCGCCACCTGCCCCAGCACCTCAAGAAACCGCCGCCGGTCCTCGTCATCCTCGTAAATCGCTTCCCGCCGATCACCACGCGAGGTCACGTGATACAGCGCACCGGCGAACTCTAGGCGGAGGGGGCGGGACATGGTGGGGAGCCTGCGCTGGGTTGAGGTCTAAAGTATAGACCTGACCCCTTCGTGCGATCCGTTCCACGCCAGAACTTCAAGCGCTGCGCAGCACGCCCGGGATTGGAGTCATTCTCGGCAGCACGATCCTGCTGGAGACGGGCGAAATCTCACGCTTCGAGAGCGTCGGCGACTACGCCTCGTACTGCCGCATGGTCGAGAGCACACGCCTGTCGAACGGCAAGAAGAAGGGCAGCGGCAACGCCAAGTGCGGCAACCGCTACCTGAGCTGGGCTTGGATCGAAGCCGCGAACTTCGCGATCCGCTATAGCCCTGAGATCCGCCGCTGGTTCGATCGCAAGGCGAGCAAAAAGCCACGCCCGGTCGCGATCAAATCGGTGGCCCACAAGCTGGCCCGCGCCGGCTACCACCTGATCAAGGACGGAGGCCACTTCGATGTGAAGCGGGCCTTCGGATAAGCACACCGGCGGCGCCTGAGGTCGGAACATGGGGTTGGCTTGCAACCACCAGATCTGAATGATCCAGGCGTCGTCGGACCCGATTCAAAGGCAGGGGCCGCCTGCCCGGCGTAAGCGTCCGCCCACCTCACCTACCTTCCTGACCTGATTCTCCCGACCGTCTCCGGTTTCCCCAACGGAGGAGCGGTCGATGGCGTGTTCGGAGGTGCGGCGGTGGCGGGCGCATGTGCGCT
>NZ_JBILJQ010000054.1:0-36483 GCF_044377145.1 Aquimonas sp. | reverse complement strand
GCGCGTCTCGACTCAAGCTCCGACCGTCAACTGCTTCCATTTGCCACACCTCCGATCCAAGACCGAAACCTTGACCGCTGGCGGCGCTTGAAGTTCACGGATAATTGGCGCCGGCTCTATAGGACTTACATGTTCAGCGGCGCCGGCAGCAGCATTCCCAAGGGCGGCGTGAACCACCTGTTCAGCGGCAAGAATTTCGATGGCAGCACGCTCGGAGTGGCCTATGTCGGTACGTTGTGCGACCCTGAATACGCCTCTGCCATCAACGAGGTCCGGGTGGCCAACACCACCAGCGCGCTGGTGGTCGCGCATGAAATGGGCCACAGCTTTGGATCCGTGCACGACGGTAAGACAGATTCGGCGTGCGAACTACAGACCGGCGCCTGGCTGATGAGCCCGAGCATCAACGGTTCAGCCCAGTTCTCGCCGTGTTCGATCAATACGATCATGCCGAGGATCAATGCGGCGACCTGTTTCACCCCGGTTACGAGCGTGCCTTCGCTGTTCAGCAACGGCTTCGAGTAAGCCCATCCAAGCTTGAATCAGCGCAGCAGCAGGGCGCCGACAGCGACGGCCATACCAGCCAGCAGCAAACACACGGCGGCAATCTGCGGTGCTCGGCGCAGGCGCGGCGGATCGCGGCGACGCACCACCTGCGAGATCACCCGCGGCGCGAGGTCGGCGGCCGCCGGTTCCGCCAGCACCAGGGTTTCCAGCACGCTTTGCGCGGCCTGCGCCGAGGCAAGGCGGTCTTCGAGTGGCTTCGCCATCAGGCCATCGACCAGGGGCTGCAGCCAGCCCACAGCTGCCGGCAGTTCAGGCACCGGCGCACTGGCATGGAGTTCGGCTAGCAACAGCGGATCATCGCCGGGGTACGGCAGCCGGCCCGTCAGCAGCTCGAACAACAGCACCCCCAGGCTGTAGAGATCGGCGCGCGCGTCGCAGCCCTCGCCGCGGGCCTGCTCGGGGCTCATGTAGGCGGCCGTACCTGCGATTTGCCCGGCCCGTGAGGAGCCCTGCCCCGCCGCCGGCGCGAGCACGCTGTCGCCAGGCGCGGCAGCGGGCTGCGCGCGCACCGGCGCGAGGAGCCCGTAGTCGACCAGCACGGCCCGTCCGTCGGCGTCGAACAGCACATTGCCGGGCTTCACATCGCGATGCACAAGGCCGCGCGCGTGCAGCGCCGACAGGCCCGCCAGCAGATGACGAACAACGCCCAGTGCCACCCCTGCCGGCAGCCTGCCCTGCGTTTTCAGACGCTCACGCAGACTGCCACCGGGCAGGTACTCACTGATGATCTGCACGCCATCCGGCGCGCGCAGCACTTCGATCAGACGCTCAAGATTCGGATGGCGGATTCCGCGGGCGCGCTGCACCGCGCTCAGCAGATCCTCGAGCTCCTCGGTATCCGCCTGCAGATCCGCATGCACCAGCTTGACCGCCACCGGGCGATGCCGCAGCGGATGCTCGGCCAGGAAGACCCGCGCGCTGGCGCCGCCGCCGAGCGCACGCAGGATTCGGAAGCCCGCCACCTCGCGCGGGGTGCCGACCGGAACGCCGGCCGCGTGGCGCTTCACGCCTGCGCGTCCTCCGGCCACAGGCTGACTCCACCACCCGCCGCCTTGAGCTTGTCGACCCAGACGCGGTGCGCAGCGAGGTCGTCCGCATGGGCGCTGACCACTCGCAGCAGGGCGGGATCGAACTGGGCACGACGCGCACGTCCGGCGGCCGCCGATTCCACCGCCACCGCCAGACCGAGGTCGGACTGGCCTGAAGTCATCGCCAGATAGACGTCGGCCAGCAGTTCGGCGTCGAGCAATGCGCCGTGCAGGTTGCGGTGGGCGTTGTTGACCCCCAAGCGCTTGCACAAAGCGTCCAGACTGTTGCGCTGCCCGGGATAGCGCTCGCGCGCCATCGCCAGAGTGTCGGTGACGATCGCCAGGCTGCGGGTGGTCGGCGCCTGCGGCAGCCGCGCGAACTCGGCGTCCAGAAAGCCGACGTCGAAGTTGGCGTTGTGGGCGATCAGCTCGCCATCGCGCAGAAACTCGATAAGCTCGGCCGCGATCTCGGCAAAGCGCGGCTTGCCTTCGAGGTCGTCGAGGCTGATCCCGTGCACCGCCTGCGCGCCCTCATCGATCGCACGATCCGGGTGGATGTAGTGATGAAAGCTGCGTCCGGTCAGCCGGCGGTTGATGATCTCGACCGCACCGATCTCGATGATCCGATGGCCGCGCTCCACCGGCATGCCGGTGGTTTCCGTATCCAGCACGATCTGGCGCACTCAGCCGCCCTCCTTGATGCGTACGGCGGCGTCACGCGCAAGCACGTCAACGCGTTCGTTCTCGACATGACCGGCATGGCCCTTGACCCAGCGCCAGTCGACCTTGTGCGGCTTCTGCGCCAGCAGCAGTTCGCGCCACAGATCATCGTTCTTGACCGGCTTGCCGTCAGCGGTCTTCCAGCCGCGGCGCTGCCAGTTGACGATCCACTCGCTGATGCCCTTCTGCACGTACTGCGAATCGGTATGCAGCACCACTGAGCACGGCTCCCGCAGCGCCTGCAGAGCGCGGATCGCACCCATCAGCTCCATCCGGTTGTTGGTGGTGTCGGGCTCGCCACCGGCCAGCTCTTTCTCATTGGCGCCGTGGCGCAGCAGCGCACCCCAGCCGCCCGGGCCCGGATTGCCGAGGCAGGCGCCATCGGTGTAGATCTCGACGTTCTTCATGGACTTCCGACGCGTGCGGTCGCCAGACGGCGCCGTGCGGGTATGACCGTCATGCCGGGTCGACGTCGGCGCACCTGCACCAGCAGGCTGGCGCAAAGTTGGGTCGACTGCACCACGGCAGGTGAGGGTGGCTGATCACCCCAGGCCCAGGGCCAGCGTGGGCCGAGCCCACGCACGGCGCGCACTTCAAGCCCGGCCGATCCCAGTCGCGAGCTGAGCGCGCCCGCACGCATGGGTTTCAGGCCGTAGCGTTGCCAGTGCAGGCGCCAGGCCGACAGCCCGTTCAAGCCGATCAGCAGGATCTCGCCCTCCGGCTGCAGGAGCTCGGCGGCTTCGGCGAAGTCGAAGCGCGCAAACAGCGGATGCGATGGCAGATGCCAGAGCACGATCAGGCCGAAGCTCTCGCGGCTGAAGGGCAAGGCATCCGCTGCCGCCGAAACCGGGCCGGTGAGGCGCTGACAGCGTCCGTCGTAACCCAACTGAACAACCCCGCGTGGACCTTCCAGTGGCAGCTCGAAGGCCGTGGCATTGCTGCCGCATACCACCAGCGCGCGACTGCCGCGACACCGAAGGCCGGCATCGTGCAGGCCCTGCGCCTCGCTGGAGAGCAAGCGCGCGCCGGCCACGCTGGCGAACCAGTCGAGCGTGGGTGGTGCAGCGGGGCTGGCGCTGAGGTCGGGCATGCGGCGCGTATTGTCGGCGATTTGGTGTTCGGAGTGCGGCTCGCGGTGCGCCTAAGGCGTGCGCCTGACTTCACTCACCCCGGGCACCGCAGACAACTTGCCGAGCAGGTCACCCAGCTGCTGGAAGTCGTTCACACGCAGACTGAAGCGCAGCTCGGCCGAAGCTGTCGCTGGATCCAGACGACTGTTGACCCCAAGAATGTAGGCATTGGCCACACCGATGACGTTGCTCAAGTCCTTCAGCAGCCACTTGCGATCCGTCGCGCGCACCAACACGTCGACCTGGTAGCTCTGCCCGCCGCGGCGGCCCCACTCCACCGGCATCACCCGTTCTGGATGCTGGGCCGCCAGATGCTGCACCGAGGGGCAATCCTCACGGTGGATGCTGACCCCGCGGCTGCGGGTCAGAAAACCGATGATCGGATCGCCAGCGACCGGCTGACAGCAGCGCGCGAGTTGAGTCAGCAGATTGCCGATGCCTTCGATGGTCAGGCCACGATCGGGCTTGGGCGGTTTGGCGGCAGACAGCAGTGGCTTGTTCGGCTCGGGCTCGGGCTTGGGGCTGCTCAGCTCGTGCAGCGCACGGCCGATCTGGCTGGGGCCGATGTCGCCCAAGGCCACCGAAAGATAGAGGTCTTCGATGCGCGGCATCCGGAACTTCGGCAGCACCTGGTTCAGATCAAGCTGATGCAGTGCCAGTCGCTTGAGCTCTTTCTCGAGCAGCTCGCGTCCGGCCTGCAGATTGCGGGCCTGATCGAGCTTGTGAAACCAGGCGCGCACCTTGTCGCGCGCGCGTCCGGACAGCAGATAGCCGCTGCCCGACATCAGCCAGTCGCGGCGCGGTTCGGCCACCTTGCTGGTCAGGATCTCGACACGGTCACCCGAACGCGGCGCATACGTCAGCGACACGATGCGGCCATTGACCTTGGCGCCGCGGCAGCGGTGTCCGACTTCGGTGTGCACGTGGTAAGCGAAGTCCAGCACCGTACCGCCACGCGGCAGGTCGATCACCTGCCCCTGCGGAGTCAGCACGTACACGCGGTCTTCGATCAGCGCAGTGGACAGTCCGGCCAACAGCGACGTGTCTTCATCGCCGTCCTTGCTCTCCAGCAGCTGGCGCATCCAGGCGATCTTGCGCTCGAACTCGGCATCACCGCCGCCACCCTCCTTGTAGCGCCAGTGAGCCGCCACGCCGAGTTCGGCGTGGGCATGCATCTCATGGGTGCGGATCTGGATTTCAAGCGTCTTGCCCTGCGGCCCGACCACCGCGGTGTGCAGGGAGCGGTAGTTGTTGCCCTTGGGGTTGGCGATGTAATCGTCGAACTCAGACGGCACCGGCGACCACAGGCTGTGCGCCACACCGAGTGCTGCGTAGCAGGCGGTGACATCGTCGACCAGCACGCGAACCGCACGGATGTCGTAGAGATCGCTGAACGGCACATCCTTGCGCTGCATCTTTTTCCAGATGCTGTAGATGTGCTTTGGCCTTCCCGCCACGTCGCCGCGAATGCCGGCCTCGGCCAGCGCCACACGCAGCCGCGCCTTGGCTTCCTCGATAAAGCTCTCGCGATCACCGCGCTTTTCATCCAGCAGGCTGGCGATGCGGCGGTAGGTGTCGGGCTGCAGGTAGCGGAAGGCGAGGTCTTCGAGTTCCCACTTCAGCTGCCAGATGCCAAGCCTATTGGCCAGCGGCGAGTGGATGTCAGCGGTCAGCTGCGCGAGGCGACGGCGGCTGTCTTCGTCGAGATCGCCGGCGACGCGCATCTTCGCCAATTGCCGCGCCAGCAGGATCAACACCACACGCAGATCGCGGATGATCGCCAGCAGCAGGCGCCGCAGACCCTCGGCGCTGCTGCGTGCACCGCGCTCGCCCCACAGCGACCAGACCTTCTCGGCCTCGGCCTGGCCTTCGAGCAGCAGCTTCACTGCAGGAGAGGTCAGCGGCGGTGGCGCTTCATCCGCTGCGGTCTGACCGACGTAGAGCATCGCGGCGTGCAGCGTGTCGGCGTCCGCCCCCAACCGATCCAGCAAGGTCAGAGTCAATCCCAACTCCGCCGAGGCAGCCGGCTGAAGCCGCAGTGTTGCCAGCCAGCCAGCGACTGTTTCCGGCAGTGCAGCAGCAGTGGGTGGCCGTGCTTCCAGCCAGTCGGGCGGGGTGTTTGCTGCAGTCTTGCTCATCGCGCCAGTGGACCCCAAATGCAAACGCCGGAGCAAGCTCCGGCGTTGAGGCGAGTAGTAGCGCGCCGGCGTCAATCGCCGGCACCGCAGTCCCGATCAGGGATTGGCGACGAAGCTCGCGGTCACCTGACAGGCTTGGGTGATCGGACCGACCACATATGGGGTCTGCGCCCCGATCAGCGTCCCCGTCTGGCTGCCGCCGGACCCACAGTTGTCGGTGACCGTGCCTACCGAAAAACCGGACGCGGGCGAGATGATGAAAAGCCCCGAGTCAAAATGCTCGATGATGCGTTGGGAGGTGATCGTTCCGCTGCCGCCGGCCGAGCTCACCACGCCCGTAACGGTGTAGGTTCGGATCACAAAACTGACGTCTGCAGAACACGCCCCGGTGAGAAGCGAGGACGTCCAAGTGCCGTCCTGCTCAGGATCTTCGAACACGCAGGTTCCCGCCGTTGTGTTGAACACTGCACGGTAGCCCTCCGAGGGCTGGACCGGCAGCGACGCACGGGCGCCATGATTGACCTGCTGGACAACGGTCGCGCTGCCCGAGGGCGAACCGATGCCACCGTTGTTGCCGGAGGTGGTCACCGTAACCGGGTACTGGTTGATAACGAAACTCGCCGAGACCTGACAGCCTGCAGACATGATCGGACCCGCCGTCCAGTCGCCATCACCCTGGTCCGTCAACGTGCCACATTGCGGCGTACCGGTGACGCTGTTCGTGCTGTATCCAATGGCAGGCGTCACTTCAAAGCTGCCCAGGCTGCCGCGCACCACGTTGGGTGTATTGATCGTGATGGAACCATTGGTGACCGCTGCGGCGGTCATCGGGTAGGTCACCAAAGCAAACGAGGCCTCCACCGTACAGCTACTGGAGAGATTTGAAATCAGATAGAAGCTGCCCTTGAGCACGCCTCCGCAGCCGACCACCTGAGCAATCCGATAGTTCTCGTTCGGCGTCAACGAGAAAAACACGTTGCCACCGTGGGAAACGGTCTGTGCCGAGGCGGGCGATATAGTGCCGTTGCCGCCAATGACAGTGGGGGTTACGACGTACTGGTTGAGCGAGAAGCTGGCGGTCACGTTGCAGGGACCGGTGACCCCCGTTGCAGTGCTCCAGCTACCGCCTCCGTTGTCGACCATCGCACCGCAGCTACCCGCGAAGGAGGCAAAGTAGCCCACTGCCGGTGTAACCGAGAAGCTGGCGATGGCGCCATGATTGATCTGCTGGGTAGCCGGCGAAATGCTGCCATTGCTGCCTGAAACCGCAGCCGTCACTTCGTACTGCCGGAGAACGTATCCCGCAGTCACCGAGCACGCTGCGGTGATGTTGGGCACGACGTAGTTCGTGCCGGATACGCTGCCCGCCGAGGCGCCGCCGGAACCGCAGTTGTCGGTGACCGAAGACACCAGATAGTTCGCCGACGGCTGCAGCGCGACCGTGGCAGCCTGCCCCTGTGCCACCTGCTGCGAGGTCGGAGACACGCCGCCGTTCCCGCCTACCACTGTCGCGGTGACCTCAAACGTGGGGACGCTCTGCGTGCCGATCCGGATCGAGCGAAGGTTGTCTTCAGGCTTCGCGTCGGCCGCCACAGCGGGGTCCACGAATGCCGCCACGGCCAGCAGGGCGCCTGTGCTGGCCGACATCGGGACCTCTGAAACAACCTGGCGAACCAAGCGGAAGGTGCGGACCTGCTCGGGATCGAGCGTGATGTCCTGATCGATCAAGGCCGAAGATGCAGGGCAGTCGTCCTGCGTCCCGGTCGCCAACAACTCCGAGCACGACACAGCGCTAACAGTGGGCGAGATCGCCCCAGAGGCCCCGGGGACAAACTCGCGCAGCCTGACCCGTGAGATCGCAGTGGGCGAAGCGTTGACGATACGCACGCGATACGACACCGAGCTGCCGATCAACTGGTTCAAACTTTCAATCGGCGCCTCTTGGCTGCTGTCGGTCACGATCTCGACGCGAACGTCCGGGCCAGCGGTCTCGAAACCGTCGTCGAACACACTGTCGGGATCGACTGGACTCTGCACCATGGCCACGTTGGGCACGGTTGCGTCGTAGCACGACAGGTAGCTGCCGAAGGCAGCCTGCTGAAGGACCGGAGTGACCACACCAGGCCCGCCGTTCGTCCCGCTGACATAGGAAAAACTGCTCACACCCCACAAGCAGCGATCGGTATCGCCGGGGGCTTGGCCTTCCGAACACACTCCACCTTGTTTCACGCCACTGCCGCTGGTGACTACGAGCGCGTACAAATTCGCGATACTGACGCCCGCCGGGGGGGCAAGCGGATCGATGAAACTCGCGCACACCACAGGGCTGATGGTAGAAGCACGGATCCGGCGGTCGCTGCCAGACAGGGCGGAAACTGTTATGCCCGAGTCCAGATTGAACTTCGGAGCGCGCTGGCCTAGCGCAGGAGCAGGCAGATCAAATCGATATCTGGCGGCGCTTGCCCACAGGCATGGGGCAGGCGGGTTGGGAACCAGACTCGCGAAATAGCGCGATCCCCCAAGGAACAAGCCGTAGCCGTCAAGGCCGGGAGCCCCCGTGCCTGGCGCTGCCCCGGTCGTACAGTAGGAGGCCGCGGCCTCACCCTTCGAGACCGCTTGGGCAAGAGCAGGCGAAGCCCCAACTAGGATTATGGAACCAACAAAAATGGCGGGAGCCGCAAGTCTGAACATGGTCATAATTTGGATGACACTGGCAAGAACCCTCATCGGGCGTCCGCCGATGATAGTGCGCGATCAAGGTTCGATCCAGCTTCGATCTCCCTCAATCCGCTGATCCGGCCAGCTCAGGCAGCTACCGTTCAGTCAAGCACTTCACAAACTGTGCAGTGCTGTGGCCGATCGCACAGTTTCGCGCGCCATGTGTTGGCGGCGCCCAGTTTTGTCTCTGCAGTCGGACCCTCATCAATGACGCGGAAGCCGCTCACGCTCGCATCGCTTGCAAGGCCTCAGTTGAATTGCGACGCAGGCCGGCGACGCGGGGTGGAGGTCTACCTGAACCCGGGTCGGATCATCGCGCTGCCCGCGCGCTTGGCGCGCTCCGGCAAGATCAGCGTGGATCGGCGCGCGAGTCTGCTCGGCTGGGCCCTGCGCCTCCGATCGAACGACAGGCGTCTGCTGCTTCAGGCCGACAATGATCTTCGACGGAACGTTTTTCGGCCACTCCAGCGTTGCAGCCCTCAGATGGCGTCCACACGCCCGGGGTTGACGGCGATCTGGAAGGCTCTTGGCATCTCCACGATGCACGAGAAGATCGCCTCCACCACGCTTTTCGCCGAACCCACCCTGCTCCATTTCGCCGGGTTCGACCGCTATCGCCGTCCGCTTTGGCTGGCGCAGCCCGCGGCGCGCGCGTGGAAGGCGATGGTTCGAAGTGCGTTGTCGGAAGGGATTGTGCTGCAAGCCATCTCTGGCTTCAGGAGCATCGACTACCAAGCCTCCATCATCCGCAACAAGCTGGCGCGAGGGCAGAGTCTGGAACAGATCCTTCGCGTCAATGCGGCTCCGGGCTGCTCCGAGCATCACAGTGGCCGAGCTATCGACATCGGAACCCCGGGCGAGCCCGCCGCTGAAGTCAGCTTCGAGGACACCCGAGCGTTTCGCTGGCTGCAGGCAAAGGCGCAGCGCTTCGGCTTCGTCATGAGCTATCCACGCGACAACCTCAGCGGCATCCAATACGAACCCTGGCACTGGTGCTGGCATCCGCGCCTGCACGGGCAGCACGCGCGTGGCTAGCGCGGCAGATCACGTTGATGTTCCGCGACAGCACCCGCAGGGCTTTCCATGTCGAGCTGTGCGGCCTCAGCCAGGGCTTGGCGTTTGCGTCTTTCGCGTACGCGGCGTCGCCAGGCCATGCGAGCGCTGAGTCGCCAGACCAGGTTCACCAGCACATGGGCGAGCAAGCCTCCACTGACGGCGATCACCGACAGCCCAACCAACAGCGGCTTGCCCATCGACTCGATTCGGGTCCAGCTGGCGGCGAAGAACCCGAGCTGCTCGGCGTTTTCGAGCGGTGCGGCGATCTGCACGGGATCCGGCCATGCACCGCGCTCATCCAAACCGGGTGGCAGCGGCGCCGATTCGTCTTCGCCGACCAGCAGTACGCCCAGCTGGTAAGCGAGGTAGTAGAGCGGGCCGAACGTCACCGGGTTACTGACAAAGGTACTCGCCATCGCAATCGGCACGTTGGCGCGCAACAGAACCGCCGCGCCGGCTGCCAACGGCATCTGCCCGACCGGAATCAGCAGACCCAGGAAGATGCCGAGCGCGAACCCAAGCGAAATGCCACGCCGACTCGGATGCCACAGCCGGGGATGGTGCAGCATCGGGCCGAACCAGCGCACCCAGCGCGCCTTTCGGATCGTGTCCGGATTCGGCAGCCAGCGCTTCAGCTGGGCCTTCACGCAGCGGCCCCGGCTGCCTGGTTACTCGCTCGCTTGGTTGAGCACCGCGCTGACGAGCGGGAAATCTGGATGCCGCCGCCGGGCTGTTGGTTCACCGCTGTTGAATGCAGCCACACACCGCGATTCATGTATGCACTCAGGGGTAAAGGCGCGCGTCCGTGGCGCGGCGCGGTGGGATACACGCATGCAAATCGGGCGCCGCTTTCCGCTCAGCGGGCGGGATACATCTGGGCGCCATCGACCCAAGTGGATTGCACGCGCAGATTCAGCACGGCGGGCGGCGCCAAGCCCTCGAGTGCCTGCGAGAGGATCACGAAGTCAGCGCGCTTGCCGACCTCCAGGCTGCCGATCTCTTGTTCCGCGAAGCCTGCACGCGCGGCATCCAGGCTGAATCCGCGCAAGGCTTCCGCGACTTCGAGCTTCTGCGAGGCCAGCCAGCCGCCCTCGGGCCATCCGCGCGCGTCCTGCCGGGTGGCGGCAGCGTGCAGGCCGAGCACCGGATCTACCGCCTCGACCGGGAAATCGGAGCCCAGCGCCAGTGCGACACCGGCGTCCTTCATGCGCCGCCACGCATAGGCGCCGGCCAAGCGGTCTTTACCGAGCCGGGCCTGGGCCCAGCGCATGTCACTGGTGGCATGGGTCGGCTGCATGGATGCGATCACGCCCATTTGCGCGAATCGAGGAATATCGGCCAGGTTGACCACCTGCGCATGCTCGATGCGCCAGCGATGGTCCGCCGTGCCAGCGTCGGTGCCGAGCGCGCGCTGGAAGCCGTCCAGCACCATCCGGTTGCCACGATCGCCAATCGCATGTGCGGCCACCTGCACACCGCAGTCGCGGGCCTTTTGGAGCGTGCGCTCGAATGCGCTCGGCTCCGTCAGCAGCAACCCGCGATTGCCGGGCTCATCGCTGTAGTCTTCGATCAGTGCGGCGCCGCGGCTGCCCAGCGCACCATCGATGTACAACTTCACCGTGCGCATTTGCAGACGGCCGCCGGGATGCCGATACAGGCCCATTGCGCACAGCGCGTCCAGCGCCTCGGCATCACCATTGGCCATCGCATAGACGCGGATCGGCAAACGCCCGCTGTCGGCGAAGCGCCGGTACAGCGCCAGTTGGCGCAGCGACACACCAGCATCGTGGACCCCCGTCAGGCCAAACTTGACTGCCTCGGCGAGGGCGCGCTCCAACGCAAGCGCGTCCAGATCCATTGATGGCGCGGGAATGGCGCCGGACACCAGGGTTTCAGCGGCATCGATGAAGACGCCGGTGGGCTTGCCGTCTGCGTCGCGCAGAATGCGTCCGCCGTCCGGCTGCCAGTCGCCGCTCAGATCGCGGCTTGCCGACTTCAATGCCAGACTGTTGCCCCAAGTGGCGTGGCCGTCGACCCGCTCAAGCCACACCGGGCGATCGGGGAAGTGCACATCAAGGTCCGCAGCAGTCGGAAATTCCGCCTCCGGCCACAGCGTCTGGTCCCAACCACGACCGAGCAGCCACTCCCCAGCGGGCAGGTCTGCTGCATGTGCCTGCAGCCGCTCGATGATGTCGGCCTTGCTCGCCGCGCCAACAAGATTGGCTCGCAGCAGGGCGTGGCCGAGGTTCATCAAGTGCCCGTGTGCATCGATCAGGCCAGGCACCACGGTCTGTCCGCCCATATCCATCCGCCGTGCCCGCGGAAACTGTCGCACTAGCTCCGACTCGACGCCGACTGCGACGATACGCCCATCAGCGTCCCAGACCATCGCCTCGGCGATCGGTACGGTCTCGCTACCGGTGTGGATTCGGGCGGCGCCGAGCAGCGTGTGCTCCTGCGCGAACACGGATAGACACGCGGCGAGGGCAATCGCGACAAGCGCGTGTGAGCGGGTGGCGGACATGGGCGAACTCCTGACATGCGAGTGCGGGACTGTGCCCCAGGCCCAGAAAAGCAACAAGCCGTGCATTTCTGCACGGCTTGCCTACTTGCCCACACGTCAGCTGCGAGGGCGCCGTGACCTCAGTGGACTGGACGCACATCGACCTGCACGCGAATGCGCTCACCAGGGTGATAGTCCGTGCGGGTCCAATGGGTGCGGCCGCCATACACATAGGCAACGTCGTAGCCGACCACCTGTTCCTCGCGACGATGCTCGGTCACCGTGCGGCAACGCTCCTCGTAGCGCGTGTACTCGCGGCCGCCACCGTAATGACCATCGTGGCGCTGCGAGTCGCGTACCAACGAATAGCCCAGGGCCGCACCCGCCACCGTGGCGGCATCGCGTCCGCGCCCGCTGCCGAACTGATTGCCCAACGCACCGCCGATGATCCCGCCAAGAATTGCCGGCGCGCGGTCGCGCGGAGCTGATTGGTAACGCGCGGGCTCGCGATAGGTCACTGGCTCACTCCAGCAGCGGTCGTGACTGACAGGCTGGTGCACCGTCTCGATGATCGGACGCACCTCAACCACTCGCGCAAACTCGGCCCCGTCGTAGTCATACGGATTGCGGGCGGACGCAGCACTGGCAAGCACAAGTGCGCAGACGCCGAAACCGATTGCAAGGGAACGAAGTCTGGAACGCTTCATACGGATCTCCACCAGTGTGTCTTGCCGGACGTTTCCGGCGATCACGACGCTAGGACTCCTGGACTTAATCCGTTCTGAATTCAGCACCTAGCGTTCAGCCCACGGACACCCGCTGCGCGCCTTCGCCGTCCACCGCTCAGCCGTCAGAGCGAGTTCGACCCGTGTTGGGATCAAGTCCACGCAGCCATGCAAGGGTCTGTGCCACAGCGACAGCAGCCTCTGCACCCAGTACGGGCGCAACGTGCGAGCCTCGCAGCCACTGCAGTTGTGCGCTCCAATCCGCCGCGAGCCGGCGGACCCCGTCGGCCGGAATCTCGGCATCGGAATCCGAGCACAGCAACAGGCAGGGCATCAATGGTCGCGGCACGTCGATACCCTCGCCGACTTCCGCCAGCAGCTGCTGACCGCAGTCGCTCCAACGCCGAAACACCTGCAGCACATCCACGGGGTGCAGCTCAGATATCGCATCGCGAGTGCCGCCGACGCTCGCGCGCAAACCCCAGGGGCGATTGCCATGCATCACAACAGAACCCTGGCGCGGCTGAGCGGTTGCTGCGGGTATTGCGGGGTTCAGCAACACCAGTGCACGGGCCTGCAGCGTGTCCGCCATCGTCGCCGCCAGCAGCCCGCCAAGGCTCGCACCCACCAGCACGCAGCCTGACTTCAGTTGCAAGCGTCCGAGCAACTCGGTGCGCAGCCGTGGGAATGCCCTTGCATCAGCCAATGCGTCCGCAGCACAGCGCCGAGAAAAGTCCGGGACGTGGACTGCGCACCCCTGGGCCTGCAGCAATCGTACCCATCGACCCCACTCCCAGGCGCCTCCGCCGGCCCCGTGCAGCAGCACGAATTCGGCGGGCAACGTCGCATGCACCGCTGGGCGGCTTCTGCCAGACTCTGCGGCCGCCTCTGCCACCGCTCGCCACGTGCACTCACTCATCGCGCTGCCTGCCTTCAATGACAACTACATCTGGGTGCTGCGGGCTTCCGATGGAAGCGCCATTGTGATCGATCCGGGCGATGCTGAGCCCGTGCTGCAGCGACTCTCCGGCAGCTTTCGGCCAGTCGCCATTCTGATCACCCACCACCACGCTGATCACGTGGGGGGAGTCAGTCGGCTGCGAGAGGCACTCGGAATTCCATGCTTCGCGCCGGCGGATGAGCGCATCGGCGATGCGTGCACCCGGGTAGTCGATGGAGATTCGATCGCCATCGACGGCTGGGCAGATCGGATCCAGGTCTTGGAAACTCACGGACACACGCGTAGCCACGTCAGCTTTCTCGCCGACAACACGTTGTTCTGTGGCGATACATTGTTCAGCCTTGGCTGCGGGCGCCTGTTCGAGGGCAGTTCCTCAGACATGCACGCGTCTCTGCAGAGACTCGTCGCCCTGCCCGCGGCCACTCAAGTCTGCTGCGCGCACGAGTACACCCAATCCAACGGCCGCTTCGCGTTGACGGTGGAGCCCGACAACGTCGCGCTCCGGGCACGTTTGCGCGAAGTCGAAAAGCTGCGCGCGAGCGGAGCGCCCACCCTGCCCTCAACGATCGGCAGCGAACTCGACTGCAACCCGTTCCTGCGCGTCCACCTTCCGCAGATACGACGCGCAGCGGAAGCGTATGCGCAACAGTCCTTGCCCACGCCTGAGCGGGTCTTCTCGATGCTGCGGAGCTGGAAGGACAGTTTCCAATGAGCTGGCCAGCCACTTGCCAGCGCAGAGCACGCGCATTCTCCAGCATCGCCACGCTGCTCCTGCTGACTGCGTGCCAGATCCCGGTGAAGCCGGTCGCGATCCTACCGGAGGCCACGATCCAAACGCCGGCTGAGCAATTGATCAAGCCCACGATCGCGCCCAAGGAAGCGCCCGAGCCTGAACCGCTGCCGGTCGAACTCGACCTGTACGCGCGCCTGCAAGCGCAGTTGGGCGATGACCATTGTGACGACTCACCCGAACAACAGCGCTGGACCCAACTGTACGCCTCCCGTCCGGAACGGTTCGAACAGCGCATCGCACCGATGCTTCCACTGCTCGACTATGTTCTGGCACAGCTCGAGGACGCCGATCTGCCGGGAGAGTTCGCACTGATCCCGATCATCGAAAGCGACTATCGGCCGACCGCACGCTCTGCGCAGGGGCCTGCTGGTATGTGGCAGTTCACCGCCGACACCGCTCGACATTTCGGACTTGCAGTGAGCGGTGACCGTGATGAACGCTTGTCTGTGGTCGCCGCCACCGACGCCGCCGTCACCATGCTAAGCCAGCTTCATGGGAGTCACGGCGACTGGGTGCTTGCCGCGGCCGGGTACAACGCAGGGCCCTATCGAGTGCGCAAGCTGCTGGAGCGCAGCCCCGACACAGTGGCGGGGCAACTGCCGATCGGGCTGTCGCGAACGACCTACGATTACGTCGAAAAATTGCGCGCCTGGGCCTGCATGCTGAGCGCACCGGAGCGCTTTGGCATCGACCTGCCCGACCCCACATCGTTGACTCGCCTGACCCGCGTGCAGGCGCCGTCTCGGCTGCAGCGATTGCCACTGCTGAGTGAGGCCTCCGGCGTGAGCGCCGACGTGCTGCGCACTCTGAATCCGTTGCTGAGAACCACAGCACCGACGCGCAGCGACCGCGACCTGCTGCTGCCTGAGGACGCCGCGGCCGAGCTCTTGTCATTCGTCTCGCGCGTACAGAACGGTGAAGTGCCACTTCCAGAGCCGCGATTCCACACCGTCAAAGCAGGCGACACCTTGGGTGCGATCGCTCGCCGGGAGGGCGTTCTGCTGGCTGATCTGTTGCGTTGGAATGGCCTCACAACGAACTCAGTCCTTCGGATACGCCAGGTTCTGCGGCTGGAACCCTGAGTCTTGACCGTGCACACTTGCGCGGCTTCCAGGCCTTTGTTTCGGCCAACAAACTCGATTCGCCAGCGTATGGCAATCGCGCTTTTCGGATCCTTGGCGACGCGGCCCTGAATCGATGCCGCGATCGTGGATCAACACTTCACCGGAGGGACTATGGGATTCATGCAGGGCAAGCGCGCGTTGATCGTGGGCATCGCCAGTCACCGCTCAATCGCTTGGGGTATTGCCGAGGCCATGCACAAGCAGGGCGCTCAGTTGGCATTTACGTACCAGAACGAAAAGCTCCGCTCGCGGGTCGAAGAGGCCGCCGCCGAATTCGGCGGCGGGCCGGTCATCCAGTGCGATGTCGGCAGCGATGCCGAGATCGACAATGTCATGGCTGAAATCGGGCATCGCTGGGGCCATCTGGACGTGCTGGTGCACTCGGTCGGGTTCGCGCCTCGCGAGGCCTTGGACGGTGGCCTGCTCGACGGCCTGACCCGCGAGAATTTCCGGGTCGCGCACGACATCTCTTCCTACAGCTTGGCCGCACTGGCCAAAGCCGCGCGCCCTTTGATGCAGGGTCGCAACGGCAGCATCCTGACCCTGAGCTATCTGGGCGCAGAGCGCGCGCTGTCGAACTACAACGTGATGGGCTTGGCCAAGGCCAGCCTGGAGTCCTGTGTGCGCTACCTGGCACTCAACTTGGGCCCAGAAGGCACGCGGGTCAATGCTGTCTCCGCCGGCCCCATCAAAACACTGGCCGCATCCGGCGTGGGCAGCCTCCGCAAAATGCTGACCCATGTTGCGGAGTACGCGCCGTTGCGCCGCAACGTGAGCATCGAAGATGTCGGCAACGTCGCCGCCTTCCTGTGTTCCGACCTCGCTGCAGGGGTCACCGGCGAGGTGACTTATGTGGATTGCGGCTACAACGTGCTGGGCATGACCGGCATCGACGCCTGAGGCTGGATGGATCGACCGCTTGCTTCTGTCGGCGAACAAACCAAAGGAAAGGGCCCGCCAATGGCGGGCCCTTTCCTGTTTTTCGCTCTGGGTGTAGGCGGCCGACTACAGATCCTCTTCCGCCAGCGTGATCTCAGCGCGCTGTCGCAGCGCGGCTGCAAGCGCCTGGATTTCTGCAGTTCCAGTCGCATCAACCAGCAGGTTGCGCAGCGACTCGCGCTCTTCCTGGGGAACCTGAGCGGGATCCCCAGCAACCACCGAAGTCAGCTCGACGATCGCGAACCTACCACCACCGAGACTCAGCTGGGCAAGGGTTGGGGTTTCCGGTGACGCCGGGGCGGCGAGCTTGAATGCTTCGCGAACGACGAGCGGATTGAAGGTGAAAGCCGATCGGCCAGTGTCCTTGGCATCCTGCACTTCAAGCGTCCGACCCTCCGCAACGGCATCGAGAGTAGTGTCGCCCGAACGCACCGATGCCAGCACCGCCTCGGCCTCGGCCTTGGCCTGAGCTTCGAGCCGCTCTTCCGAAAGCCGCGCAAGAACCGTCGGTTTGACGATTTCGAAGGCTTGAATCTCCGAGGGCTTGCGCTCGCCCAGCCGGAGCGCTATCCGACGACCGCCGCCAAGATCAAGCATGTCGCTGACCAAGCCGTTCTCAAGAACGACAGGCGAGAATGCGGCCTCGCGAACCCGTTCGTCGGCAACGATCGGATCGACGCCACCACCTCGGGTGAACAGGCCGGTCCGCTTGATCTCGATCCCGAGCGTCTGAGCGGTCTGTTCCAGTGCAGTTGGATCTTTCAGCAGCAGATCCACCAGCTGTCCAGCGGATTCGGTCGCGACACGGTCACGCTCGGAAACCAGGTATTCGCGAAGGATTTCATCGCGCACCTCAGCAAACGGTTTGGCCACCTCAGCCCGCACCTCGCGGAGCTGGATCACGTGCCAGCCTTCAGCCGATCGGACGGGATCGCTGACCGTGCCGGACGACATCGAGAACAGCGCCTCCTCAAAGGCAGGATCGGTAAAGCCGCGCTCCAGCCAGCCCAAATCACCGCCCGAATTGCGCGAACCTGGATCCTGAGAGAGTTCGGCGGCGAGCGCACTGAAGTCAGCCCCCTCCGCTTGAGCACTGGCCGCAGCGGACTCAGCTTGCTCCAGCGCTTCACGCTCTGCGTCAGCGTCCGAGTTCGCCGGCAGCTGAATCAGGATGTGGCTCGCCAAACGCTGCTCGGGCTCCACGAAGCGACGGCCTGCCTGCGCGTAGCGCTCCTCAAGCACGGAGTCTTCAACATCCGCCGAGACCACGATCGTGCTGGGGTCGATTTCGACGTATTCGATGCTGACCTGCTCTTCGGCACGGTAGAGCTCGGCGTTTTCGTCGTAGCGCGCCTGGGCGTCGGCATCCGTAGGCGGTTCCGCAAGTTCGGGTGCCGGCAACTCCACAAAGCGGAAGCTGCGCTTCTGGTCGCGCAGTTTCAAGAAGTCGTCCAGATACTGGGTCGATGCGATGGCGCTGGTGGCCACGCCCAGCGGCAGATCGCGCGATTCGATATCGCGGGTCAACAGTTGCTCGAAGCCGGCGACCGTCAGCTGCTGCTGAGCCAGCCAATCCCGATACTGGATCGGGTTGAATTGCCCGTCCAGCTGGAAAACCGGAACGGCAAGGATCTCATCGCGGATGCGCGAGGCCGGCACGACGAGACCTAGGGTTGACGCGGCCTGACGGAACAGGGCTTCGTCGATCATCCGATCGAGCAGGGCTCGTCGGGCCTCGGGAGTGTCTTCGCGACGTCGCTCGTATGATTCGCCGAGTTCGGCTTCCCGCTGCCGAAGCTGGCTTTCCATGCGTCGGGTGAAATCGTCCCGGCTGATCTCGATCTCGCCGACTTTCGCAACGTAGTCCGCGATGGCGGGGTTGCGATAGTTCTCGATGCCGACGAATGCGAAGGGAATTGCGAGTGCGCCGACGATGAGGACAGCGACCCAACCAGTGGTTTTCTCACGCAGTGTCTGCAGCATGCGATATCGACCGTGCTCGGGTTGCGGGCGCGGGACGAACCGAGCCCGAAAAAAACAAGGGCGCCACGCGGGCGCCCTTGGAGAGATGGCGGAGTGGACGGGACTCGAACCCGCGACCCCCGGCGTGACAGGCCGGTATTCTAACCGACTGAACTACCACTCCGCGCTAAGCCCTGCATTGTGCTTGAAGACTTTGCCGTTGTCTACACCTAAGTGCGACAGCGATTTTCCAGTTGCTTGACCAACGATGGTGGGTGCTGAGGGTTTCGAACCCCCGACCCTCTCCGTGTAAAGGAGACGCTCTACCGCTGAGCTAAGCACCCGGGAGAGCTGACTAGCTTACACCGTCCTTGAATGCTTTGCCAGCCTTGAAGGTGGGTGTTTTGCTGGCCTTGATCTTGATGTTGTCACCCGTACGCGGATTGCGGCCTACGCGCGCGGCGCGCTTGCGCACCGAGAACGTGCCGAAGCCGATCAAGGCAACAGTGTCGCCCTTCTTCAAAGCCTTCTTGACGATCGCGACAAACGCTTCGAGTGCACGCCCAGAGTCCGCTTTCGACAGCTCAGCGAACTCTGCAATGGAACTGATCAATTCAGCCTTGTTCATAACTCTCATCACTCCCGACGACGGCGCGAACCGTCAGATATTCTTGCAGACCTCATGCGTCGCACGCCTTCAGGATGCGGCTGCACAGACCCGACCGTTGCCCCGACAGAACTGCCGAACGCCACCGATTTATACCAGCGAAAAAGCCAGCCGCGCAACACGAAAGTCTAGGTTCTACGCGGCCTACAGCGGCTTCCGACCTTGGTCCGCGCGTGCAGACATCAATGCGGCCGACGGGTCTTGTCCGAAACCCGGCTGCGGACGGCGCGTTTTGCCGACTTGGCCGCCTTTTGCGGCACACGTGCCGCGCGCTTGATCACCTTCGGCGGCGCAGCAACAGGTCGCTCCAGAGCGATATCCAGCACTTCGTCGATCCAGCGCACCGGTCGGATCTCAAGGCCATCGGTGACGTTGGCAGGTATGTCCGCCAGATCCTTGGCATTTTCATCGGGGATGATCACCGTGCGGATGCCACCGCGCAGCGCGGCCAGCAGCTTCTCCTTCAGCCCGCCAATGGGCAGCACCCGACCCCGCAAGGTTATCTCACCGGTCATTGCAACGTCCGAACGAATCGGCACGCGCGTCAACACGGACACCAGTGCGGTGCACATCGCGATCCCTGCGCTCGGGCCGTCCTTGGGCGTCGCACCCTCGGGCACGTGCACGTGGATGTCGAGCTTCTGATAGAACTCGGGGTCCAGCCCCAGACGATCAGCGCGCGAGCGCACCACGCTCTGCGCGGCCTTGATGGACTCCTGCATCACGTCGCCCAACTGGCCGGTGTGAATCAACACGCCCTTGCCGGGAACGACGGTCGCTTCAATCTGCAGCAGATCGCCACCGACTTCCGTCCATGCCAGCCCCGTAACCAAACCGATCTCGTTGTCCTTTTCGGCACGGCCGAAATCAAACCGACGTACGCCCAAGTAGTCATCGATGTTGGCTTCCGTCACCGCAACGCTGGCCTGCGCCGGGCGCAGTCTCGGCGGCGGACGTGACTTGGCGCTTCGGGCGGCCGGTTTGGCCGATTTGGCCGGCACCACAGGCGCCAGCGAAAGTGCCTTGACCACCTTGCGGCACACTTTGGAGATCTCGCGCTCAAGATTGCGCACGCCCGATTCGCGGGTGTAGTAGCGAACGATCGAGCGCACCGCCTCGGTATCAATCGACAGCTCGCTGGGCTTCAGCCCGTTGGCGCGGATCTGCTTCGGCAGCAGATAGCGGCTAGCGATGCTGAGTTTCTCTTCCTCGGTATAGCCGGGAATGCGGATCACTTCCATGCGATCCAGCAGCGGCCCCGGAATGTTCAACGAGTTAGCGGTCGCGACGAACATCACCTCGGACAGATCGAAGTCCGATTCGAGGTAGTGATCGGCGAACGCGTTGTTCTGCTCAGGGTCCAGCACTTCGAGCAGCGCTGAGCTAGGGTCGCCGCGAAAATCCATGCTCATCTTGTCGATCTCGTCGAGCACGAACAGCGGATTGCGGCTCTTCACCTTCGACAGGTTCTGAATGATGCGGCCCGGCATGGAGCCGATATAGGTGCGACGATGGCCGCGGATTTCGGCCTCGTCACGCACACCGCCCAAGCTCATGCGAACGAACTTGCGGTTGGTCGCCTTGGCGATGGACTGGCCGAGCGAGGTTTTGCCCACACCGGGAGGCCCGACCAGGCACAGGATCGGCGCCTTCATCGAGCGCACGCGCTGCTGCACGGCCAAGTACTCGAGAATTCGCTCCTTGACCTTCTCAAGACCGAAATGGTCGGCGTCAAGCACCTGCTGGGCGACCCGCAGATCACGCCGGACGCGGGTGCGCAGCTTCCACGGAGCGCCGACCATCCAGTCGATGTAGTTGCGCACCACCGTAGCTTCGGCGGACATCGGCGACATCTGCTTGAGCTTGTTGAGCTCGGCACGCGCCTTGGTCTCGACGGCCTTCGGCATGCCTGCTGCGGTGATCTTGCGGCTCAGCTCCTCGATCTCGTTCGGCGCATCGTCGAGTTCGCCCAGTTCCTTCTGGATCGCCTTCATCTGCTCGTTGAGGTAGTACTCGCGCTGGCTCTTCTCCATCTGCGACTTGACCCGACCGCGAATGCGCTTCTCGATCTGCTGCACGTCGATCTCGCCTTCCACCAGACCGATCAGCAGCTCCATGCGGCGCGGGATATCGAGCGTTTCCAGCAGGGTCTGCTTCTCGCCCAAGCGCACGCCCAAGTGGGCGGCAATGGTGTCGGCGAGACGGCACGGGTCGTCGATACCGCCCAAGGTCGAGAGCAGTTCCGGCGGAATCTTGCGGTTGGTCTTCACGTACTGCTCGAACAGGCCCATCAGCGACTGCTGAATCACGGTCAGTTCGCGCTCCTCGCGATCGCTGCTTGAGTCAACCACGAGCGCCGAGGCACGCAGCGCACCATTGATGTCCTCGATGCGCTCGATCTGCGCACGCGCAGTGCCCTCCACCAGCACCTTGACCGTGCCATCGGGCAGTTTCAGCAACTGCAGCACCTGCGCGAGGGTTCCGGTGGTGTAGAGGTCGACCGGCGCCGGGTCGTCAATATCGGCGGCTTTCTGGGCGAGCAACAGAATCTGCTTGTCGCCAGCCATCGCGGCATCCAGCGCGATCATGGATTTCTCCCGCCCGACAAAGAGCGGGATCACCATGTGTGGGTAGACCACGACATCGCGCAGCGGCAACACGGGCAGCTCAACGCGAACGGAAGCCATGGATTCGGTCATGGAATTCTCCTGGGTGGCGAAAGGCAAGTTTGCCGTTCCGCGCATGGGCTATCAGATGCGGCCAGCAGAGCAACACGCAAGAGGCAAAACTTCGCCTTTGCGAAGCAGACCCACGGTTTGCAGAGCCTGCGCGGTCAGCATGCAAGAACCGGGCGGCCAAAACATGAATACTGTGCGCCACAGGCGAAGATCGCACGAAAACCACCGTGCGGAGGCTGTACGAGGACTGGCAATACTGCGAACTGCGCTCTGCAGCAAGGCCGCAGAGCGCGTCGTGCAAGGTCCCTAATCAGCCGCGGCGGCTTTGGCCGCCGGGGCTGGGGTCTCGTAGATGACGAAGGGCTCGGACTGCGTATTGATCACGCTCTCGTCAACGACCACCTTCGAGACATTCTCCATCGACGGCAGCTCGAACATGATGTCCAGCAGGACCTGCTCAAGGATCGTCCGAAGACCACGCGCACCGGTCTTGCGACTGAGCGCCTTCTTGGCCACGGCAACCAGCGCATCCGGACGGAACTCCAGATCGACGCCTTCCAGATCGAACAAGCGCTTGAACTGCTTGGTGATGGCGTTCTTCGGCTCGGTGAGGATGCGCACCAGCGCAGCCTCGTCGAGCTCCTCCAGCGTCGCCATGACCGGCAAGCGACCGACGAATTCCGGGATCAGCCCGAACTTGATCAGGTCTTCTGGCTCAACCTCTGCGAGCAGGCGACCGACGTTGGCCTTCTGCTCCTTGCTGCGCACGCTCGCGCCAAAGCCGATGCCGGAACTGTCGAGCGAGCGCTGCTGGATGATTTTCTCGAGCCCAGCAAAGGCACCGCCGCAGATGAAGAGAATATTGCGCGTGTCGACCTGCAGGAACTCCTGCTGAGGATGCTTGCGCCCACCCTGCGGCGGCACGGAGGCGACGGTGCCCTCGATCAGCTTCAGCAGCGCCTGCTGCACGCCCTCGCCGGACACGTCGCGGGTAATCGAGGGGTTCTCGGATTTGCGCGAGATCTTGTCGATCTCGTCGATGTAGACGATACCGGTCTGCGCTTTCTCGACGTCATAGTCGCACTTCTGCAGCAGCTTTTGAATGATGTTCTCGACGTCCTCACCGACGTAACCCGCTTCGGTCAGGGTGGTGGCATCGGCGATGGTGAACGGTACGTTCAACAGCCGCGCGAGGGTTTCGGCCAGCAGAGTTTTGCCGGAACCGGTCGGGCCTACGAGCAGGATGTTGGACTTCGACAGTTCGACTTCGTCGTTGCGGCTTCGGCTCTCGACGCGCTTGTAGTGGTTGTACACCGCCACCGCCAACGTGCGCTTGGCGCGGAACTGACCTACCACGTACTGATCAAGCGCTTCGAGGATCTCGCGCGGCTTCGGCAGATGGCTGCGCTTGGACGCACTCTTCTCTTCAAGCTCCTCACGGATGATGTCGTTGCACAGCTCAACGCATTCATCGCAGATGAACACACTCGGGCCCGCGATCAGCTTGCGCACTTCATGCTGGCTCTTGCCGCAGAAGGAGCAGTAAAGGATCTTTCCGCCTTCGCCGGTTCTGCCCTGTCGCTCGTCGCTCATTCTTCTGTCATCCCGATGGACCTGGAGAGTGCGCATGGCTCGGCAGATTCGCCGAGAGCCGGCGGGCGCCCATCGATGCGCCCACCAAGTGCAGCAATTTCAATATGTTAAGCAGGCCACTACGATCGAGGGATGCCTCGAATCCGCGAACCGCCAAGTTCGGCGGAGGATACCACAGGGGGCGGAGAGGCCCGCCCACTGCGGTTGCACACGGCAGAAGCTGCCGCAACGGTCGGGATGCAAGAACCCGGCCGATCCCTATCAGCCGGCCTTGATCGAATCGGCGGGGCGGCGCTCAAGAACCGCGTCGATCAAGCCGTAGTCGCGCGCCTGGGTGGCCGACTGGAAATTGTCGCGATCGGTGTCGCGGGCGATCTGCTCAACCGCCTGGCCGGTGTGGTGGGCCAGGATGTGGTTCAGGCGATCGCGGATCGACAGGATTTCGCGCGTATGAATCTCGATGTCGCTGGCCTGACCCTGATAGCCGCCCAGCGGCTGGTGGATCATCACCCGCGAATGCGGCAGCGCGTAACGCTTGCCAGCCTTGCCCGCTGCCAGCAGCAGCGCGCCCATGCTCGCCGCTTGACCGATGCACATGGTGCTTACGTCCGGCTTGATGTATTGCATGGTGTCGTAGATCGCCATGCCTGCGGTGACCACACCGCCCGGGCTGTTGATGTACAGATGAATGTCCTTCTCCGGGTTCTCCGACTCAAGGAACAACAGCTGCGCCACCACCACGTTGGCCATGTGGTCATCGATGGGGCCCACCAGAAATATCACCCGCTCCTTCAGCAGGCGGCTGTAGATGTCATAGGCGCGCTCGCCGCGGCTGGTCTGTTCGACCACCATCGGCACCAGGTTCAGATTGGTGATGCTCATCAGGCTGCGTCCTTTTCGTGTCGCTCAGGTTCAGGGGAAATCAGCGTAGCCGAAAACGAAACGGCCGCCAGCGATTGACGCGGCGGCCGTCGTGAACAAGCTCTCCTAAGGAATCAGGAGGCTGCCATCGGACGCATCACTTCCTGGAAGTCCAGCTTCTGCTCCGTCAGGTCCGCGTGATCAGCGATCCAATCGATGACTTGATCTTCGATTACACGGCTCTGCAGACCCTGCATGAGCTGGGGTTCGCGACGGTAAAGTTCAACCACCTCCTGCGGATCTTCGTAGGTGGAGGCGATCAGGTTGAGGGTTTCGATCACGCGCGAGGTATCCAAGCGGAGATCGTTCTGGCGCGCGAGCTCGCCCAGCAACAGCGCGGCGGCAACGCGGCGCTTGGCCACTTCGGTAAACGCTGCCGGATTGGCAGCGCCGGCGGGCCCACCCTGCTGCTGCGCCTGCTGATCAGCCTGGCGTGCCAGCGAAACGGCTTCAGACTCGATCATGCGCGAGGGCAGCTCCAGATCGGCGTGCGCGGCCAGGAGCTTTTCAACCACATCGGACTTCAACCGCGCCATCAAGGCACCCTTCAGCTCACGCTCAAGATTGGCGCGCACTTCCTTGTGGAACGTTGCCACGTCGCCCGCATCGACGCCGAAGCTGCGGATAAAGTCGGCATCGATCGCAGGCAAGGATGCCTCGGAGACGCGCACCGCCTTGATATGCATCTGAACCGTCTTGCCAGCAAGCGCCGCCACGCGGTAGCCCTGCGGGAAGTCGACTTCGACATCGGATTCCTGGCCTGCGGCGAGACCGATCAGCTTTTCCTCAAGCGCCGGCAGGATCGCGGAGGAGCCGATAATGGTGCCGGCACGCTCGACACCTTCGGCCGGAATGCGGCCGGTGTCGGCTTGGCCGACCGACTCGAACATCACCATGTCGCCCGCCTGCGCCGCGCGCTCGACCGGGTTCCAGCTGCGGCGCTGCAGACGCAGCGTGTCAATCATGCGCTCCACGTCGGCCTCTTCAACCGCGGCGATGGGGCGCTGGATCTTCAGCCCGGACACATCGATCTGGCTGATCTCGGGCATCACTTCAAAGGTGGCGATGAAAGCGACTTCGCCGTCTTCGCCGGTCGAGGTTGCTTCAATCGACGGCGCCACCGCCGGCCGCAGGTTCTCCTGCTGGACCGCATCGGTGAAGCCCTGGCGGATGACTTCGCCCAAGGCCTCGGAGCGCACCTGTGCGCCGAAACGCTGCTCGATCACACGCGGCGGCACCTTGCCCGGGCGGAAGCCGTGGATGCGCACGCTACGGCCCAGATCGCGCAGACGTGCCGCAACCTGCGACTGCAGGCCTTCCGCAGGAAGGCGGACGGTGAGCTTGCGCTCGAGCTTGCCGACGTTTTCAACCGAAACTTGCATGACGACTCCTGAAATGGACATGGGCGCCCGCACGAGCGCGGCTCCGACACGGAACCGACTCACGCGAACGCCCGCTAGGCTGGAACAGGCCGGATCAGCCACATCTGCATGCTCGAAGCCCCGGCGATGGTGCGAAAGGAGAGACTCGAACTCTCACGGGATTCCCACTGGAACCTAAATCCAGCGCGTCTACCAATTCCGCCACTTTCGCTGAATTCGCCAGGGTGTCCGCGCGTACGGAGAAGATGAAGGTGGTGGGCCGTCTAGGACTTGAACCTAGAACCTACGGATTAAGAGTCCGCTGCTCTACCAATTGAGCTAACGGCCCGACCTGGACTGTGACCGCGGCCGGCGCCCCGTGGGGCCCGGCCGCGGCGGACGCGCATTGTGCCGCATCCTGGTGCTGGGGTGGAAGACGGGATTCGAACCCGCGACATCTGGAATCACAATCCAGTGCTCTAACCGACTGAGCTACATCCACCATTGATCTTTGCTGCTGGCGCGCCTGGCAGGAATCGAACCTGCAACCGCCGGCTTAGAAGGCCGGTGCTCTATCCGATTGAGCTACAGGCGCTTGCAATCGGTGAGCCCGCAGGATCTTCAGCTGGCAGCAGGGCCGACGCCACCCAACCATCCAACCGCGAACGGCGGCGTGGTCGGGGTAGAGGGATTCGAACCCCCGACCTTCTGCTCCCAAAGCAGACGCACTACCAAGCTGTGCTATACCCCGGGCTCTGCAGCAGCGGGCATCGAACTTGCGAGCGATGCCTCAAGCCGCGGAAGCATAATCGCGAGCGGGCGACGCGTCAAATCCCGCGCGGCGAATCCATTCCCCGAACTTCGAGCAAGAGCCCAATCCATGCGCTTTGATGGTTCCTCCCGCTACATCGCTACGCCCGAACTCAAGCAGGCGGTGAACGCCGCGATCACCCTGCAGCGCCCGCTGCTGATCAAGGGCGAGCCCGGCACCGGCAAGACCCTGCTGGCGGAAGAATTGGCCGAAAGCCTCGGCGCTCCCCTGATCAGCTGGCACGTGAAGTCGACCACGCGGGCGATCCACGGCCTGTACGAGTACGACGCGGTCAGCCGTTTGCGCGACTCGCAGTTGGGCGTGGCCGGTGTTGAGGAAGTGCGCAACTACATCCGCCCGGGCAAGCTGTGGGAGGCCTTCACCCATCCGCAGCGCTGCGTGCTGCTGATCGACGAGATCGACAAGGCCGACATCGAGTTCCCGAACGATCTGCTGCAGGAGCTCGACCGCATGGAGTTTTTCGTGCACGAGACCGGCGAGACCATCCGAGCGCAGCAGCGGCCGATCATCCTGATCACCTCCAACAACGAGAAGGAACTGCCGGACGCGTTCCTGCGCCGCTGCTTCTTCCACTACATCGCCTTCCCTGATCGCGAAACGCTCAAGCGCATCGTCGATGTGCACTTTCCGAAAATCTCGGCGGTGCTGGTGCGCGAAGCGCTGGAGGTGTTCTTCCAGCTGCGCGAGGTGCCGGGCCTGAAGAAGCGGCCCTCGACCTCGGAGTTGATCGACTGGATCAAGCTGCTGTTGGCCGATGAGGTGCCGGAATCGGTGCTGCGCGAGCGCGACCCGCGCCGTGCGATTCCGCCGCTGGCGGGCGCCTTGGTGAAGAACGAGCAGGACGTGCAGTTGCTGGAGCGGCTGGCCTTCATGACCCGCCGCGGATCGCAGGGCTAGGCCGATGCTGATCGGTCTGTTCGAACGTCTGCGCGGCGCCGGTGTGCCGGTCAGCCTGCGTGAGCTGCTGGATCTGCACGCGGCGCTGGCCCAGGGCCTGGCCTTCGCTGACATCGAGGCCTTTCATGGGTTGGCGCGCGCGCTGCTGGTCAAGGATGAACGCCACTTCGACCGCTTTGACCGCAGCTTCGGCCAATGGCTGGCCGGCCAGTCCAGCATCGAGGACGGCTTTCGCGCAGAGGTGCCGCCAGAGTGGCTGCGGCGCGCGCTGCAGCGCGAACTCAGCGCTGAGGAAAAGGCACTGATCGAGTCGCTGGGAGGCCTCGACAAACTGCTGGAAGCCTTCCGCGAACGCATGACCGAACAGAAGGAACACCACAGCGGCGGCAACCGCTGGATCGGCACCGGCGGCAGCAGCCCGTTTGGCGCGCACGGCTATCACCCGGAAGGCATTCGGTTGGGATCGCAGTCGGCGGGCCATCGGCGCGCGTTGAAGGTGTGGGAGCAGCGCCAGTTCCGCGACATCGACGACAGCGTCGAACTCAATACCCGCAGCATCAAGCTGGCGCTGCGCCGGTTACGTCGCTTTGCCCGCGAGGGCGCGGCCAGCGAATTGGATCTGGACGCCACCCTGGCAGGCACCGCGCGCAACGCCGGTCTGCTGGACATCCGCATGCGCCCGGAGCGGCACAACGCGGTCAAGGTATTGCTGCTGCTCGACGTGGGCGGCTCGATGGACCCGCATGTTCGAGTCTGCGAGGAACTGTTCTCGGCCTGTCGCACCGAGTTCAAGCACCTGGAGCACTTCTACTTCCACAACTGCGTGTATGAATCGGTCTGGCGCAGCAATCAGCGCCGCCGCAGCAACAGCACGCCGACCCTGGAGCTGATCCACCGCTACGGGCCGGACTGGCGGGTGGTGCTGGTCGGCGATGCCGCGATGGCGCCTTACGAGGTCAGCCATGTGCACGGCAGCGTCGAGCACAACAACGCCGAGCCGGGCGCCGCGTGGCTGCAGCGGCTGTTCGGGCACTTCCGGCGAATCGCGTGGATCAACCCGCTGCCCGAGTCCGAATGGGCCTACACGCTGTCGGTCAAACTGATCCGCGACCTGACCGAATCCCGCATGTACCCGATGAGCCTGCGCGGGCTGGATGAGGCGATCCGGGGCTTGAGTCGGTGAAACGGGGGCTCGGGATCAAGGACTGAACCTGCTTGATCCCTGCGGCTCGCAGGCTGCATCTCCCAGGCTGCAGTTCAGGTTGCTGGCGAGCACCCTTCAAGCCGCCGGCTGTGAGTCCCCAATCCCGACTCCCGAATCCCGCCACTCAATCCATCCGCGCTTCAATCTCCGCTCGCGTCACCGGCCCCAGCCAACGATGCGCGACCTGGCCTTCGGGGTCGATCAGATAGGTCATCGGCAGGCCGCGCGGAACATCGAATGCGGTCGGTGGCGCGTAGACATCGACGATCGCGATCGGATAGCGGACCGGGCGCTCCTGCAGGAACGCCCGCATGTCGGCGGCTTCGATTTCCTCGAAGGCCAGCCCCAGGACTTCCACGTCTTCGCGCTCGCGATGCAGCGCATCGAGCTCGGGCATTTCCTTGCGACAGGGCGCACACCAGGTCGCCCAGTAGTTCACGACCACGTAGGAGCCGCGCTTGGCGGCGAGGTCAAACGGACCGTGGTCGAGAGTTTCGACGCTCAGCTCGACAGCCGCGGTCGCATCGACGGCGATTGCTGGCTCGGCCGCGCTGGCCAGGGCGGGCGTCAATGTCAGGCACAGGATGAGCTTCGCTAGCAGGTGATTCACGCGGGGGTTTCCGTGGGCGGTGCGGTGGGAGCTGCAGTCTCGCGCAGCCAGTGCGATAGCGGTGCATCCATGCCGCTGCGCAGCTGCTCCGCAAGTTCCGCCAAACGCACTCCGATGAGCCGCCCGGCGTCGTCCTGCAGCAGCTCCGCCGGAAGGTTCTCGAGCGGAAGGCGCAGCTTCGCGCCGCGGTAGATCTCGACCACGCTCATTTGGTCCAAGTCGCGCACCAGCAGCCAGCCACCCGCCTCGCCGCGGCTGACCACCCGCAGTGCCGTCAGCCGCTCCAGCAGATGCATCAGCGCGTCGTCGGACAACGACGGTTCCAGGCGACGCAGCTCGTCGATTTCGACCCCCTGTCCGCGCACCTGCGCTTCGGCAAAGCGCGCCAGCAGCCGCAGCATGCCGAGCAGCTCCAGACCCTCCGGCAGTCGGCGCTCGCTGGGCATGTAGCGGAATGCGCTGAGCGCGGCTGCAAGCGTGGCGCCGAGCAGGACCGCAATCCAGCTCAGGTACACCCACAGCAGAAAGATCGGTATCACCGCCAGTGCGCCGTAGATCTGCTCGTAGGTCGGAACCTGTCGCAGATACAAGCTCAGGCCCGACTTGGCCAGTTCAAACAACACGGCTGCCAACAGCCCTCCAGCCAGAGCATCGCGCCAGCGCACCGCGCGGTTCGGCACGATCAGGTAAGCGCAGGTGAAACCGGCCAAAACCAGCAAGAAGGGCGTGGTCTTCAACAGCGGGCCGGCACCCAAGGCCCCGCCTGCCAACAGGGGCATCGAGAACAGGTACGAGGACAACGCAAGGCTGACCACCACCAGGATCGGCCCCAGGGTCAAGGCCGCCCAATACATCAGGAAACGCGCCAGCGGGCCGCGGCCGGTCGGCACCCGCCAGATGCGATTAAAGGTGTCCTCAATGCCCTTCATCAGCAGCAGGGCCACCACCAGCAAGCCGATGACGCCGGCCAGGGTCATCTTGGATGCGCTATCGGCCGAATCACGCACATAGGTTTCGACCGTGCGCGCCGCCGCCGGCACGAAGTTGCTGAACAGAAAGGCCGTCAGCTGATCACTCCAGGCCTCGAACACCGGAAAGGTGGAGATCACCCCGAACACAGCCGCCGCGAACGGCACCATCGCGAACACCGTGGCGTAGGCCAGGCCGCTGGCGGTCTCGAAGCAGCGGTCCTCGACGAATCGACGGCCCAGAAACACCGCGAACGCGCGCAGGCGGCGGCGGTCGGTCAGCTGCTGCAAGAGGGAGGTCAACTCAAAGCGATTCATCGCAAAAGCCTAGCAGGCCCACGCAAGCAGGACTTGCGCGACGGCGATCACGCTTGCGACCCTCCGGCCGCATCGGGGCCAGCAAGTTGCAGATTCCATGCTGCAGTGCGATAAACCGGCCTGAAGCCCCCCGATACCCAAAAACAAGAGAAAGCCGATATGCAGACTCGACTCGCACGTTCTATCCGGGGTGCCCTCGGCGCCCTCGCACTTTCACTGCTGGCCACCGGCGCTGCGTCGGCAGGCGAGTTCGCGGGCAACGTCACCGTGGTCTCGGACTACGTGTTTCGCGGAGTTTCCCAGAGCGACGAAGATCCGGCCGTGCAGGCCGGCCTGACCTACACGTTCGATTCGGGCATCTACCTTGGCACCTGGGCCTCGCAGGTCGATTTCGGTTCCGAGACCGACTTCGAGGTCGACCTGTTCGCCGGCTACGGGTTCGCGCTGAGCGACACCGTGGCCGCCGACATCCAGGTGCTGCGCTACGTCTACCCCGATGAGGGCGGCTTGAACTACTACGAGCTGATCGGCAGCCTGACCTTCAACGAAGCGCTGACTGCCAAGTTCGGGTATTCCGATGACATCTACAACAGCGGCCGCGACGGCTACTACTTCGGCGCCGCCTACGACTTCGGTCTGCCGAACGAGTTCTCCCTGAGCCCCTCGATCGGCTACTCCAGCTTCGGTAGTGGCGTGCTCGACGACGGCAGCACCGACTACATGGACTGGGGCCTCGCCCTGTCGCGTGACTTCGGCCCGATCAGCACCACGCTGGCCTACACCGATACCAACAGCAAAGGCGAGGATCTGTTCGGAGATCTGGCCAAGTCGCGCGTCTACCTGAGCGTCGGCTACGGCTTCTGATCTTCGATCCAGCGTCTGCACACGAATGACGGCCGGGGGCGAGCGCTTCCGGCCGTCTGCATTTGGATCAGCGCTCAGCTCCAGATCGACTGAATGCGCGGTCAGCATGCAGCCCAGCGTGGGGCCCGCAGGGCTGGCGGGCGTGTGTCCGACTGCATAGACTCGCAGGCCACCCGCCCACCAGCGAACCGAATGCCCATGCGCGCAGCCTGCTTCCGTCTCACGCGATCACTGAGCCTCGCCCTCGCCCTCGCTGCTGCCGGCAGCGCGCAGGCGCAGAGCTTCTCCACCCTTGAAGAGCGCATGAGCGAGCGCGAATTCACCAGCGCTGGCTTGAACAAGCTCAGCGCCGAGGAGCTGGCCTATCTGAATGCCTGGCTGGCGCAGAAGGCATCAGTGGGCGTCAGCTCGGGCACCCAGCAGTCAACGCCGGCCGGGCAGTCGCCCGCCGATCGCGTCGGCCTTCCGCCTGAACGAGTCGAAGGCAGCGATCAAGTCACCAGCCGCCTGCTCGGCAGCTTCCGCGGATGGACGGGCAACACCGAATTCCGGCTTGAAAACGGCCAAGTCTGGCAGCAGACCGGCGGCGGCAACCTGAGCGGTGTCAGCCTCGAATCGCCCGAGGTGTTCATCGAGAAGAGCATGTTCGGTGCGTGGTATCTGCGGGTCGAGGGCTACAACACCCGCGCCAAGGTCAAGCGCCTGCGCTGATCGATCAGCTGGCGCGCGCTGCTTCCAGCAGCCGCGCCAGCCGCTTTGGCGACACCGTTTCGCGTGTGCCCAGTTCCTGCGCGAACAGCGACACCCGCAGTTCTTCCAGCGCCCAGCGCAGCGCCTGCCAGTGCGGGCCGCGTGATTTCTCGCCCGCCTGTGCCAGCGCCTCGCTGAACTGCAACAGCTCCAGCATCCGCGCCTGATCGCGCACCGGGTCCTGCCGTAGGCGCTCGCCGCGCAACCGCATCGCTTTCAGATAGCGCGGCAGCTCGGTCAGGCGCTCGTAGGGCGTATCGCGCAGAAAGCCGGGATGGATCAGGCCACGTAGCTGCGCGCGCAAGTCTTCATAGCTGGCGGTGCCGAGCCCCATCAGCTTCTGCTCAAGCTGAGGGATCAGCTCAGCGTAGCTGGCGACGATTTTCTCGGTCAGCTCCAACCGGCGCATCGCCTCGGCGAACAGATCGCGGCCGATCTGGGCGCTGAGCGCATCGAACTCGGCGCGGCTGCGAATCTGCGCCGGGCGCTCGCCGGCCAGCGCGTTCAGCGCCGCATCGACCAGGTCCTCGCGCAGCCGCTCGCTGCTCTCGATCGCCGCGTACATCAGCCCGGTCTTGGGTGACAGCGGCAGCTGCTTGCGCGCCTGCTTGAGCTTGTCGGACAGGGCGCGCCGCAGCAGTGCGCGGACGCCAGCCGGATGCGCGGCCTGGGCCTGCTCGCGATCGGCATAGACCCGGATCAGCACCGCATCGCCTTCGGCACTCAGCGCCGGAAACGCCGGCACACTGGCCGCGCCGCGAATCTGCTCGGCCACCCCGGCTTCGGGAAACGCATCGACCGCCTGACCATCGAGCTTCCTGCCGGCCTCGGCCGCGAACGCCGCCTGCGCGCGTGCACCGTGGCGTGACTTGAGATCCGCCAGATCGCGCGACTCCTCCAGAATCCGCTCGCCCTCGGACAAGCGCAGGTTGAAGCGCAGGTGGGCCGGCACGGCGGACTCGTTCCACTCGGTGATCGCCACCTCGACGCCGGTGGTCCGCTTCAAGAACTCGCCCAAGGCCTGCCCGACCGGGCGGTCGTAGGCGAGCGCACCCGACTCGACGAAGGCGCGGGCGAACTCGGGCACCGGCACGAAGTTGCGCCGCAGCGCTTTCGGCAGCGCGCGCAGCAGTTCGGCAACCTTTTCCTCCAGCAAGCCCGGCACCAGCCACGACAGCCGCAGCGGGTCGAGCGCGTTCAGCAGATGCAGGGGCAGATGCAGGGTGACGCCATCGTCCGGCGCGTTCGGCTCGAACCGATAGCTGAGGCGCAAGTTCACATCGCCGAGCCGCAGGCTGGCCGGGAAACGCGCCACGTCGGCTTCGTCCTGCGGGATCAGATCAGGCAGCGCCCACTCCAGCGCCGCGCGCTGCTCCGGCGTCAGCCGCTTGTACCAGGCCTCCAGACCCTGCGCGGTGTTGATGTCCTCCGGCAAGCGCTTGCCGTACCAGGCGGCCTGCGCGTCGGCGTCGATGACGATGCCGACTCGACGCAGCTTGGCCTCCTCTTCCAGCGCCTGCAGCAGCGCCTTCTGATTGCGCTCCAGCAGCGGAATGCGCAGGTTGACCTCACCGGGCACCAGGCCTTCGCTGATGAAGATCTCGCGCGCATGCCGAGCGTCGATGCTGGCGTAGCTGATCGGCCGTTTCGGCGCCAGCACCAGCCCATGCAGGCTGATCTGTTCGGAGGCGATCACGCGGCCCTGGCTGCGCGACCAGTGCGGGTCGAAGTGCTTGCGCGCCAGCAGATGGTCGGCGACATCGATCACCCACTCGGGCTCGATGCTGGCGTTGATCATGCCGTAGACCTTCTGGGTCTCCATCACCACCGCTGACACCACCCACGGTGGCGGCTTGCGCGCCAGGTTCGAGCCCGGGAACAGTGCGAACTTGCGCTGCCGCGGCGCCTCGAACGGGCCCTTCTCGACCCGCTTGCCGATCTGGCTCGGAATGCCGGTGAGGATCGCCTTGTGCAGCTGCGGATAGTCGGCCGGCTGGCTTGCCGGTTCGATGCCGAGCTCGGCGCAGTTCAGCAGCAGCTGGCGGTGCAGCTCACGCCATTCGCGCATGCGCAGAAAATTCAGGAAATGCTTGCCGCACCAGTCGCGCAGGCGATTGGCGGTGAACTCCTCGTGCGCGGCCTGATAGGCGTCCCACAGTTTGAGCAGGCCGACGAACTCCGAGCGCGGATCGGCGAACAGCGCATGCGCGTTGTCGGCCGCCTCACGCGCTTCGCCGGGGCGCTCGCGCGGGTCCTGAATGCTCAGGAACGCGGCGATTGTGATCAGCTCGCGCGCGCAGCCGAAGTCTTTGGACGCCATCAGCATCCGCGCCAGCTTGGGGTCCACCGGCAGCCGCGCCATCTGGCGGCCCAGCGCACTGATCTGGCGATTGTCGGCCACCGCGCCGAGTTCGATCAGCTGTTGCCAGCCATCGCGCACCGAGCGCTCGTCAGGCGCATCGATGAACGGGAAATCGTCGATCCGGCCCAGGCCCAGCGCCAGCATGCGCAGGATCACCCCGGCCAGCGACGAACGCAGGATTTCCGGGTCGGTGTAGGCCGGCCGGGTCTGGAAATCGGTGTCCGCGTACAGCCGATAGCACACGCCTGGCGCGGTGCGGCCGCAGCGGCCGGCGCGCTGATTGGCGCTGGCCTGGCTGATCGGTTCGATCTGCAGGCGATCGAGCTTCTGCCGCGGACTGTAGCGCTTCACTCGCGCCTGGCCGGGGTCGATCACGTAGCGGATCCGCGGCACCGTCAGCGAGGTTTCAGCGACATTGGTGGTCAGCACGATGCGCCGCTGCGGGCCGGGGTTGAACACGCGATCCTGGTCGCGCGCCGACAGCCGCGCATACAGCGGCAGCACCACGGTTTCGCGATAGTTGCGCCGCGACAGCAGCAGATGGGTTTCGCGGATCTCACGCTCGCCGGGCAGGAACACCAGCACGTCGCCGCGCGGGTCCTCGCGATTGATCTCGTCCATCGCCGCGGCAATGCCCTCCGGCACGGTGCCACCGCCTTCGTCACGGCTCAGCAGCTCCAGCGGCCGATAGCGGGTTTCGACCGGAAAGCTGCGGCCTTCCACGCTGATCACCGGCGCACCCTCGAAGTGCTTGGCGAAACGGCTGGTGTCGATGGTGGCCGAGGTCACGATCAGCTTCAGATCACGCCGCCGGCGCAGCAGATCCTTCAGATAGCCAAGCAGAAAATCGATATTGAGGCTGCGCTCGTGCGCCTCGTCGATGATCAGGGTGTCGTAGGCAGAGAGCATGCGGTCCGACTGGATCTCGGCCAGCAGAATGCCGTCGGTCATGAACTTGATGAAGGTCTGCGCGCCGATCTGCTCGTTGAAGCGCACCTGGAAACCCACCGCGCCGCCAAGCTCGGTGCCGAGTTCTTCGGCCACTCTTCGTGCCACCGAGCGGGCCGCGATCCGGCGCGGCTGAGTGCAGCCGATCATCCCGCTGACACCGCGGCCGGCGGCCAGACACAGCTTCGGCAACTGGGTGGTCTTGCCGGAGCCGGTCTCACCGGCGATCACCACCACCTGGTGCTTCTGGATGGCGGCGAGAATGGCCTCGGACTCGCGCGCGATCGGCAGCTCGGTGTCGAAGCTCGGCTTGGGCAGGGCCTGCGCGCGCAGCTCGCGCGCCGCCAGCGATATCGTCAACGCCTGCTCGAAGGCATCACGCCGGCTTGCATTCGCCGGCTCGCGCTCCCAATTCGACAGCAGCTGACGCAAACGCCGCTGATCACGCGACATCGCCCGCGCAAGCTGCCCGCGCGCCTTGCCGAGCGCGCGCTGGGCCGCAGACGCGGCAGCATCGTGCGGCGCAGTCTGCGTATTGGCGGGGTCGCTGCTCACGGTGGATCCTGCGCAAGGCCTCGCAACGAGGGGGCCGCATTCTACCGGCTCAGCGCCACGGGCCACGCTGAACATCGCTGCGACGAACGCAGCTCTTCTCCCTGCACCCTGGAGGTTTCATGAAGATCGATATCGGCATCAGCGACAAGCAGCGCAAGAAGGTGGCCGACGGCCTGGCGCATTTTCTGGCCGACAGCTACACGCTGTATCTGAAGACCCACAACTACCACTGGAACGTCACCGGGCCGATGTTCAACAGCCTGCACCTGATGTTCCAGACCCAGTACACGGAAGCGTGGACCGCGCTCGACGAGATCGCCGAACGGATCCGCGCACTCGGGTTCTCGGCGCCGGGCTCGTACACCCAGTTCGCCAAGCTCAGCAGCATCGAGGAACAGGGCGGCGACAGCGTGCCGGACTGGAAGACCATGGTCGAACAGCTCGTGCTCGGCAATGAAGCCGTCTGTAAGCGTCCGCCCACCTCACCTACCTTCCTTACCTGATTCTCCCGACCGTCTCCGGTTTCCCCAACGGAGGACCGGTCGATGGCGTGTTCGGAGGCGTGGCGGTGGCGGGCGCATGTGCGCTCGC
>NZ_JBILJQ010000112.1:0-9806 GCF_044377145.1 Aquimonas sp. | reverse complement strand
ACCAAGGTGCGCTATCGCGGCCTGGCGAAGAACACGGCGCAACTGCAGACGCTGTTTGCGCTGGTGAACTTGAGTCTGGCGCGCCGCCGCGTGGCGGCGGCCGCATGAGTGCGTCCGCGGAACGGGGGAAAACCCCGATCCGCGGCGAAAAGCGGTTCGAACGATCCACGAAAGGGCAGCGAGCGAGTCGATGGGTCACAACAGAGGCTCGATTTAGGGTTCACGCTTCGAAAAAAGCGACTCGCGGGACACCCAGGGATCCAGTGATCGCGTTGTTCAGAGCTTCCTTAGGGGTCGTGCCGTCGTCAAGGTCCTTTGCCTTCTGGACCGCCATCCAATTGAAATTGTAAGAATTTCCATTTGGAAGGGTCACTCTGAAGCCCTCACCCGGTCCGTTCAGGATCGCGGGCAAACAACTAACGACCCACGCAGACTTGGTAACACCATAGTAGGATCGACCATCCGAAGGCCTGGGGCTGCCCGGAATCATTGAGAGCATGCGCTCTTCACCGGCCTCAGGAATATTAATGATGTTGCCGCCCCAGTAATTGTGGGCGGAGATCCATGTCGTGTGGTGATACGGCCAGGGTCCGGTTTTTCGAGGCGGCGCGAAATTCCCTACTGAACACCTGCGGCCCGGATTGCCTAGAGCGACGCCTTCAGAAGTGACCCAACCATCCACAGCATGAAAATTGCCCCGAATATGCGGCGCATCGACCATCCAGTTATAGCCGAAGTTTGAAGCGTGGAAATAATTTGAATCTCCAAACCAACGATCTTCCCCTATTCTTGATCGGCGACCGAGTGTGATTGGGATCTGACCATTCGTAGGAATCTGAACGTCGGTGTTCGAGAACTCCACTGATCCAGTGGCGAGCGAGACGCGCTCACCGAACAACCCCTCACTGAGCGCACCAAGATTTTCCGCCGTTTTGAGGGCGCTGCCATAGAATTGGTGACCATTGGGCACGCCACTGGTGTTTCGAGTTTCGTCAGGCTTGGTGTTGTCCTGGGCCTGAGCAAAGACTGCTGCGTGCCATCCAATCGAAATTACAACAGCAAGAGCTATTGAGCGAGTCATACTTGGTTCCGTGGAGTTCAGATGGGCCGTCAAGGACGCAACGGCTGCGGGTAGGACAACTTGATGTTCAAGGGAGCGTAGGGAAATGAGCGCAACGGTTGCCTATGAGCTTCGCGCCCAGAGACAAGAGTTCCCAAAACGCCGCTGACCGGACATTCGTTAGATTCTCTTTTTGGATCGGTCGTCGCCGGAAAGAGACACAGCATGGGGTTGATCTGCAAGAATCTGTGCTGCCAACGCGATGTGCATTTCGGCTCCAGAAGCTTGACGCAAGCGAGTTACCGGCCGGTGTCAGCATGGTGATACCCAGGCCCCTGCGCTGATCGATCAGCTTGAAGTGCTCCTCGCTCGGGAGTCCGGCGCTTTGGTCGGTGCACTTCAGCAGCACCGACCGCTGCGGGGCCTCGGGCTTGGGCGGAAGAAAAAGCTCTTCACAGCTGGGCACTGGCTCTGAGGCGTGCCGGACTTGCAAGCCCAGCCCCAGCGTCAATGCCAACAAGGCCATGGACGTATCCGCCGTTGGCGCGCGTCCAGAGGTGTATGACATTCCTATACTCCTATCGGCGAGGGCCGAAATTGGAAGACGAGGTCAGGGAGAGGCACAGTGCGCCGATCACGGGAAAAGCATCTAAAGCGAAGTTGATGGGACAAGAAAACTCACTCGGCTGCCCAGCAAACGATCCACCGAGGGCGGCAGGGCTCATTCTCAGCGCGCGAAGTCTGAGCACGACTTAGATTCGCGTCAAGCACCGTCCTGTTTGTAGCTGGTTCTTCGGTTGAAAACCTTGGGTCTGCGTGTCCGCTCGCCTGACGCTCGACCTGAGAACGTGTAGCGCAAACCCGGCGTGTCCTTTGCGTGAGGTCTTCGCACGATTTCTGTCCTGCTAGGTACACACGCAAAACGGTGCAGGTTTCGCTCACGACCATCGCGCGACAGCCTCCGTCGGCGACGAGGGTGTTGGGCATCGCAGTCCGAGTGGACGCCGGAAGTAGCCACGCTCCGCTTTGATATCCAGTACCGCGCGGTTCACGCGTCGCAGCTGCCGAATGTCGTCGAGGTCGCGGTGACGGCTTGAACCGCTGCAGCGCAACACAGCCTGGAAGCGGGCAACGCCCCGCACGCCTGAATCAGCGGCGCTTGGAACACCGAGGCGGCCAGCCCGAAGCCCAAGGAGGCCAACTTGAATCTGCGACATCCTGGGTCTTTTGTGTCCGGTCGGAACACACAACGGCGCGCCCACTCAGCGCGGCGACGACAACCGGCGAGCGAGGCGGCCGAGGCAGCAGTTCAGGCGCTGGCTATCGGCAACGCTCTACCCGCGCTCACGCAAAAACACCGGCAGATCGGTCGTCGATGGCGAGGCGCCGGCGGCGTACATCATCGCCGCGATGTGGCCGCGGTGGTAGGTCGCGTGGTTGGCGACATGCTGGAAGGTCTGCTCACGAGTGAGACCGCCGCGGCTGCCGCCGATGTACTCGAACTCGATACGCTCGACCTTGCGCGGCGCGGTCAGCCGGGCGGCATGATCCTGATACCAGCGATCGAGCTGCTGCTGCCACTCCCAGAGCTCGGCCAAAGGCGGCGCCGGCTGCGGATGGCGGGTGGTGTAGCCGTGTGCTTCGCCCAGGAGATGCGCCTGCCAGACTCGATCCATCGCGGCCACGTCATGCAGGGTGCTGAGCAGGCTGCCGAACACGATCGGCTGCGGCGCGCAGGGCGGCTTCGTCCATCCGCTGCAGGGCCGCGAACAGGCGCGAATTCGCCCACGCCTTGTAGGCCATCAGGTCGACCAGATCCACGTGGGCTAGCTCCCGATGCTGGCCGCGTTCGCCCGCCTGGGGCAGGCGAGACGCGACTCAAATTGCACGCTGACACTCCTGCGATTCGGCCCCGACGCGTGCGAGCGAGACCGAACCCGGCCGCGCTGTCAGCCCTGCCGCATCGCGCTGCGGATCTGCGCCTCGACCGCGGCGATCGCGCTCATGTTGACCACGCGTCGCACGGTTGCCGATGGCGTCAGCACGTGGGCGCTCTGCGATACGCCCATCAGGATCGGGCCGAGGCCGACGCCGTCGGTCATGCTGCGGACCAGGTTGTAGGCGGTGTTGGCGGTGTCGAGGTTGGGAAACACCAGCACATTGGCGCGGCCCTTCAGGCGCGAATCCGGGAACAGGTTGTTGCGGATTTCTTCCGACAGCGCGGCGTCCACGTGCATCTCGCCTTCGACTTCGAGCTTGGGCGCGCGCACGCGGATGCGCTTCAGCGCGTCGCGCATCTTGATCGCGCTCGGGGTCTCGTGGCTGCCGAAATTGCTGTGGCTGATCAGGGCCACTTTCGGTTCGACGCCGAACATCTTGACCCGGTACGCCGCCTGCAGCGCGCTCTCGGCGATCTGCTCGGCGGTGGGGTCGAGCTGCATGTGGGTGTCGGTGAAGAAGAACACGCCCTTGTCGTTCAGTACCGCCGACAGCGCGGCGACCTTGTCATCGCCCTGGTCGGTACCGAGCACATCGAGCACGTACTTGGCCTTCTTCTGGTAGCGGCCGACCAGGCCGCACAGCAGGGCGTCGGCCTCACCGCGGCGAACCATCAGCGCGGCGATGACCGTGGCTCGCGAGCGCACTACCGCCTTCGCGGTGGCCGGGGTCACACCGCGGCGCTGCATGATTTGGTGGTACAGCTGCCAGTAGTCGTTGAAACGCGGGTCGTCATCAATATTGGTGACGTCGACATCGACGCCGGGGCGGATGCGCAGGCCAAGCCGTTCGATGCGCGCTTCGATCACCGCCGGGCGGCCGATCAGGATCGGCCGGGCGATGCGCTCGTCGACCACGGTCTGCACCGCGCGCAGCACGACTTCTTCCTCGCCTTCCGCATACGCGACGCGCTGCAGGTTGGCGCGGGCGCGTTCGATCACCGGCTTCATCAGCATGCCGGTGCGGAACACGAAAGTGTTCAGGTGCTCGCGGTAGGCCTCCATGTCGACCATCGGCCGCGTCGCCACGCCGGAGTCCATCGCCGCCTGCGCCACCGCTGGCGCCAGCGAGACCAGCAGACGCGGGTCAAACGGGCGCGGAATCAGGTACTCGGGGCCGAAGCTGGGGGTCTCACCGGCATAGGCGGCACCGAGGTCGCTGGCTTCCTTGCGCGCCAGTTCAGCGATCGATTTGACGCAGGCCAGCTTCATCGCTTCGTTGATGGTGGTGGCGCCGACATCCAGCGCGCCGCGGAAGATGTAGGGGAAGCACAGCGCGTTGTTGACCTGGTTCGGGAAGTCCGAGCGGCCGGTGGCGATGATGCAGTCGGGGCGGGTGGCGCGGGCCAGGTCGGGGGCGATTTCCGGGGTGGGATTCGCCAGCGCCAGCACCACCGGCCGCTCGGCCATGGTCAGCAGCATTTCGGGTTTGAGGATATTGCCGGCCGACAGGCCCAGGAACAGGTCGGCGCCGACCAGGGTATCGGCCAGCGTCCGCGCCGCGGTGTCGCGCGCATAGCGCTGCTTGTCCGGGTCGAGATCGGTGCGGCCGGTGTGGATCACACCATCGCGGTCGACCGCCAGGATGTTCTCGGGCTTCAGGCCGAGCGCCACCAGCATGTCGAGACAGGCGATGCCGGCAGCACCCGCGCCGGAGGTGGCGAGTTTGACCTCGCCGATGTTCTTGCCGACCACGTGCAGCGCATTGAGCACCGCTGCGCCGACGATGATCGCGGTGCCGTGCTGGTCATCGTGGAACACCGGGATCTTCATCCGCTGGCGCAGCTTGCGCTCGACGATGAAGCACTCCGGCGCCTTGATGTCTTCGAGGTTGATGCCGCCGAAGGTGGGCTCCAGGCTGGCGATGATGTCGACCAGTTTGTCTGGGTCGTTCTCGCTGATCTCGATATCGAACACATCGATGCCGGCGAACTTCTGGAACAGCACGCCCTTGCCTTCCATCACCGGCTTGGCCGCCAGCGGGCCGATGTTGCCGAGGCCGAGCACCGCGGTGCCATTGGTGATCACCGCCACCAGGTTGGCGCGGGCAGTGACAGTGGACGCTTCCGCCGGGTCGGCCACGATCGCTTCGCAGGCTGCGGCGACGCCGGGCGAATAGGCCAGGGCCAGATCACGCTGGTTCACCAGCGCCTTGGTCGGCGTGACCTTGATCTTGCCGGGCGGGTACTGGCGGTGATAGTCGAGCGCGGCTTGCTTCAGGGCTTCGTTGTCGGACATGGCGGGGGCAGGTCGGCTGTGCAGGGCGGGCCGGCTATGGTAGCGCCTCGGCCTCGCCGTGCTCAGGCGTATGTGGCGCCGAGACGCGCAGCGGGTGCATGCGCCCGCTGCAGCTCACACGCCGAGGGTCAGATCTTCGGCTTCGACGCGGTCGATGCGGATGCGATTGGCGAACAGCGAGAACGCCAGCACGCCGGCCAGACCATTGGCGCGCTGCGCCCACGGTGGCAGGTACAGCGGCTCGGCGATCACCCCGTCCTCGAACAGCGGCTCCAGGGTGAACACGTCATGCAGGGCCATTTTGCCGGCGAACAGCAGGTGCGACAGGCGTGGCCGGCGGTGGCGGATGGTCCAGCGGAAGAACGTATGCACGCTGAGCATGCCGTGCAGGTAGACGGCATCCTTGGTGAAGGCCGAGCCGCCGCCGGTCGGGCAACCGCGAAACACGCGCTGGGCGGAGGAGAAGCTGTCGGTCTCGGTCTGGCCGCCATCGAGGAAATAGCGGAACACCTCGATGAAGTCGGCGCCGTTCAGGGCCATGTCAATCGCCAGAATGCGCAGCGACAGCCGCTTCAGCCGCGGCAGGTCGATCGCACCGGTCATCAGCTCGGCAAAGGTCGCGAGGCCTTCCTGCGTGGCAGTCACCCGCGGCGCGCTGCGGCTGAGGCTTTTCAGATGCGGCTGCTCGCGGCCGTTGAGCGCGGTCAGCGAATGCACGAAAGCCTCGTGTTCCAGCAGCTGGCGCAGATCGTATTCGCTGAAGGTCGCACCGCCGCGCAATCGAATCCGGGTCGGGCCGGCCGCGGCCTTGGCGATCAGCTCGGGGTCGACTTCGACCCGCACGCGGTGGCCGACGAAGAACGCATCGAGCGAGGCCTGCAGCTCGGCCTGCATCGCCTCGGCGCTGTAGACGGCGTCGCCGTCTTCGGGCACCAGATCGCCGCTGATCTCATCAGCGATCTCGATGAAGTGGCGTGCGGCGTCGATGTTGGTCAGCTTCGAACCCGGCAGCGCATCGCCCGGGCGCCCGAACAGCTGGATCGAATGCCAGCTGGCGGATTCGGTGCCGGCCGCCTCGATCAGCCAGGCCGCGTGCAGCCAGCTTTCGGCATTGCGCTGCAGGTACTGGCCCAGCGGATGCTGGGGGTCGGCGGCGTCGCGGATGGTCGCAAGCTCCGCACGCGCGGCGCTGAGATCGGGTCGGGGGTACTCGGGCTGCGGCGGGCGCGCCTGACCGCGGCGGTAATCCTCCAGAAACTGGCGCTGCAGCCGGGCCGGCCAGCTCACCGCCGCCAGCAGGCGGATATCCGCCACCGCCTCGACCAGGCGGGCATCCAATGCGATGTGGCGTACGAGCTCTGGCGACATCGTCGAACGCTAGCACAGGCGGGGCCTGGCGCCTCATTCCATGCTCGCCTTCACGCGCGGGCTGCGGGTGGCGCAGAATCGCCGCTCCCACTGCCTGCGGAAGCCCCCGTGATCCAACGCCTTGGTCTGATCCTGCTGTGCCTGCTGCTCGCCGCCTGCGCCACCTCCGACAAGGGCGATCGACTCAAGCTCGATACGGTGCTGTTCCAGTACGCCGGCGCCATTCGCTACAGCGAAATCGCCAGCGCCTACGAGTTTGTCCACCCCAAGCAGCGTGCCGAAAAACCGATGAGCAGCCTGGAATGGGAACGCTATGCCCAAGTCCAGTTCACCGGCTATCTGGTCAAGATCAAGGAACCCGGTGACGTGGGCGAAGTGCGTCAGCTGGTGGAGGTCCGCCTGATCAACCGCCACACCCAGGCCGAACGCGTGATGCAGGTGCGCGAAGTGTGGAAGTGGGACCCCGAAACCAAGCGCTGGTGGCTGGAGTCCGGGCTGCCCGACATCTCGCCCGGGCGCTGACATGCACAGGCTGCGGCGCTTGCTCCCGGATGCACAGGGATTCACGCCACAGCTGATCAGCAGCCTGCGCCGTGGCTACAGCGGCGCTGATCTGCGCGCCGATCTCACCGCCGGCCTGACCGTCGCGATCGTCGCCCTGCCCCTGGCGATGGCGCTTGCGATTGCCAGCGGCACCACCCCCGAACGCGGCCTGCACACGGCGATCGTCGCCGGCTTTCTGATCTCCGCGCTCGGCGGCTCCAAAGTGCAGATCGGCGGGCCGACCGCAGCCTTCATCCCGGTGGTGTTCAACGTCATCGAGCGCTTCGGCTTCGAGGGCCTGGTGCTGTGCACCCTGCTGGCGGGACTGATCCTGATCGCCGCCGGCCTGCTGCGGGTCGGCGCCCTGCTGCGCTACATGCCGCAGCCGGTCATCACCGGCTTCACCGCCGGCATCGCGGTCAGCATTTTCAGCAGCCAGGTGAAGGACGCGCTCGGGCTGGACATCGAGCATCTGCCGGGCGAATTCGCCGAGCGCTGGCAGGCGTACTACGCTCACCTGCCGACCTGGCAACCCGCCGCCGCAGCGCTGTGCGTTGGCGGGCTGATCGTTCTGGCCGTGCTCAAACGCTACCGCCCGGGCTGGCCGGCCTTCCTGATGGTGGTGATCGGTGGCAGCTTGCTCGCCTTCGCCCTGCCGGTGCCGACCATCGGCAGCGTGTTTGGCGAACTGCCGGCGGCCTTGCCCAGTTTCGCGATTCCGCAGATCCCGTTCGAGCGCACCTTCGAGCTGCTGCCGGCGGCATTGACCATCGCCTTTCTGGCCGGCGTCGAATCCCTGCTGTCGGCGGTGGTCGCCGATGGCATGACCGGTGGCCGCCATCGTTCCAACGCTGAACTGGTGGCGCAGGGCGTGGCCAATGCGGCCTCAGCCCTGATCGCAGGCCTGCCCGCCACCGGCGCGCTGGCGCGCACCGCCACCAATATCCGCGCCGGTGCGCGCTCACCGGTCGCCGGCATGGCGCATGCGCTGTTCCTGCTCGCCTTCATGCTGCTGCTGGCGCCGCTGATGGTGTACGTGCCGCTGGCGGTGCTGGCGGCGATCCTGCTGGTGGTGGCCTGGAACATGAGCGAGATCCACCGTTTCAAGCAGTTGATGCGCGCACCGATCGGCGATCGCGTGGTGCTGCTGGTGACTTTCGGCCTCACCGTCGCCTTTGATCTCACCATCGCGATCGAGGTCGGCGTGGTGATGGCAGCCTTCCTGTTCATGCACCGGATGAGCGAAAGCGTATCGATGCGCTCGGCCAGCGAGAACGATGACGACGACGAGCCGGACATGCGCCAGCGCCTGCCCGACGGCGTCGAGATGTTCCGCTTCAACGGGCCACTGCTCTTCGCTGTTGCAAACCGGCTGGATCAGGTGCTGGACCCGATGCGCGAAGCGCCCAAGGTGTTCATCCTGCGCATGCGTCGCGTGCCGCTGATCGACGCTTCAGGCGTGACCGCATTGGAGGAATTCTTGAACCGCTGCCAGAAGCTGGGCACTGCGGTGATCCTGGCGGGGCTCAGCGGCCAGCCGCGCCAGATCCTGCATCAGATGGATTTCGGCCGGCACCCGAACCTGCTGGGCATGGTCTCCAGCTTCGACGAGGCGCTGGAGATGGCGCGCGCCGCCCTCAGCCTTGAACGGGCAGTGGGACAGATTGGGTCTTGACCCACCGCTTTACGCATAGGGTGGGTCTTGACCCACCGATTCAGGCATAGGGTGGGTCTTGAACCACCGCGGTTCGACACACGATTCAAACCGTACCGACAGGCGCGTCGGCCGCGTCGGCGTCCGGATGGCGAGCCGTCGCGATCAGTTCGAGCGTGAGCCCGGGGGTGTGGGATCGGCGCGGACGGTGGGTCAAGACCCACCCTATGAGATCTCGAAGGTTTCGACTCCCGAATCCCGGCCTTAAAGCGCGTCCGGCCCCACCTCGCCGGTGCGGATCCGGATCACCTGATCCAGCGTATGCACGAAGATCTTGCCGTCGCCGATCTTGCCGGTGTTGGCGGCGTTGCGGATCGCCTCGATGACCTGCTCGACCCGATCCTCGCCGATCGCGACTTCGATCCGCACCTTGGGCAGAAAATCGACCACGTACTCGGCGCCGCGGTACAGCTCGGTGTGGCCCTTCTGACGGCCGAAGCCCTTGACCTCGGTGACGGTGACGCCCGTGACCCCGACCTCGGAAAGCGCCTCGCGCACGTCGTCGAGTTTGAACGGCTTGACGATGGCGGTGACCATTTTCATTGGCGGCTCCGAAGCGTAAGGACGGGGCGGAAGCATAGCCCGTGAGGCGCGGGCGCGGGCTTCGGGTTCGCGGCTGGGGGTGTAGGACTGGGAGTCGATGATTCAAGCACGGTCGTTGAGGGCGTCATGCGGCCCCGACACGGGGCGGCCGGAAGACTCACCTCCAACACACCCGGCAGCGCACCGCTCTCGCCGCTTTCAAGTTGCCGGAGGCCCACAGCCGCCACCCCGCCGGCTCTGAATCCCGAATCCCGAATCCCGAATCCCGAATCCCGAATCCCGAATCCCGAATCCCGAATCCCGAATCCCGAATCCCGAATCCCGAATCCCGAATCCCGAATCC
>NZ_JBILJQ010000053.1:0-37169 GCF_044377145.1 Aquimonas sp. | reverse complement strand
GCGCGTCTGCTTCTTCTTCGCCGTGTAGGCCAGAGAGTCGAAGGTGGTCTGCTTCATGGGGTGACTGTCATGTGGGTGATGCACAAATTCTACCAGCCGGGCTGGGATAAAACAGAGGTTCCCTAGAGCTGTTCCGCCAGCTCATTGACCTCGCGCCCAGCCAAGGGGTGGAGTTCGAAGCCGCGCTGTCGCGTACTGACCCTGCTGCTGCGAAGCGCGTCCGCGCCATGCTGGCCAGTAGGGGAAATGCAACCGAGCGACTGAACGCGGCCATAGGCACACAATCCGAAGGCTCTGCGCTTCCGGATCAGTTGGGCGGATTCCGGTTGATCGGGGAGCTGGGCCGCGGCGGCATGGGTATCGTCGCCCTGGCGGAGCGTCAACTCGACGGTGTGATCCAGCAGGTAGCGATCAAATGGTTGCCCGGCGCGCAGATCGACGCTGCGCGGCGGGCGCGCTTCCAGCTGGAGCGCGAGGTGGTAGCACGGCTGGAACACCCCGGCATCGCCCGTCTCATCGACGGCAGCGAAAGCCACGACCCTGAACTCTGGTACGCCATGGAGCGGGTGCGCGGTGTTCCCATCGATCAGCACTGCCGAGAACGTGCGCTCGATCTACGAGCGCGAGTGCAGGTGCTACTTGGCTTGTGCCAAGCGCTGGACTACGCCCATCGTCACCTCGTCCTGCATCGCGATATCAAGCCCGGCAATGTGCTGGTGAACGCTGATGGTCAGACCAAGCTGATCGATTTCGGAATAGCCAAGACGTTGAGCGAGGACAGTCCCGAGCTGACGGCTGAACAGACACCGCTGACACCCCGGTATGCGGCGCCAGAGCAACTGCGGGGGGAGCGCCCCAGCACCGCCGCCGACCAGTGGCAGCTGGCCGCACTGGCATTCGAACTGCTCTGCGGCAGTCCGCTGCGCAACGAGATCGGCATCGAATCGGCCAGCCGCCGCGCGCTGGCGGCGCCTGCCGAGCACCTTGCCGCCTGCGGACTCGACGCCGCCGCGCTCGCCCGCAGCCTGCGAGGAGACCTTGATGCGATCCTCGGCAAGGCATTATCGGACGATCCAGGCGCGCGCTATGCAAGCGTTGACGCCTTCGCCAGCGATCTGCATGCCTGGCTGGACGTGCGCCCCGTGGCAGTGCGCCGACATGAGCGCTGGTACGCTGGGGTCCGTTTTGCGCGCCAGCACCGATGGGCGCTGGGGTTCGCGTCGGTTGCACTGTGTGCTGTCGTCAGCGCAGGCGTGATCGCCTTGGTGTTGGGCGAGCGGGCCCGAGAGCAGGCGCGGGTGGCTGAGCGCACTTCCGAGCTGCTGCTGGATGTTTTCCTGGATCAGCCCGCCAACAGTTTTTCGCTGGCTTCAATGAGCTTGGCCGATTTCTTCAGTCGGGTTGTCGACCTCTCGATCCAATCCGAGGACCTTCCCGTAAGCACCCGCAGTCGCCTGCTCAAGACGCTGAGTATCCGCAGCATGGAGATCGGCGCAGAAAAGGCGTCCGTCCTGTCTGCGCAGGAGGCCACACGCCTGGTGGAACAGCAGTTCGGGCCAGACTCGGTCGAAGTGGCCAGAGCGCTGGATCATCAGACGAGAGTCACGCTCCACGGTCAGGGGCGTGCCGCGGCCTCTGCAATGCAGTCACTGCTGGAGCGCAGCGGGAGAATCCATGAATCAACTGTGGATGGCCTGACCGAAGATCGGCTGGCCCATCTGCGAGCGCGCATGACCCTCGCAGATGCAGAAAACGACAACGCCGCCATGATCCGCTGGGCCGAACAGGCGGTGGCGCTTGCAGCCAGCAGCAAGAACACCAGACTTGATGTTCTGCTGCATTTCAAGGCCCAGCTCGCTGGCAGCTATTCGATCGCTGGACAAAACCGCGATGCCATGCAAGAGGCCGACGCCGCGCTCGCCATGGCCGATGAAGCACTGATCAAACAGCAAACACCGCATTTGAACGAGCTGCGCACCTGGCTCGCCCGCAGCGCCTGCGAAATGCGTGCGCGCACCGACGCAGTTCGCGCGCTGCCGCTCTGCCTTGAACTGCTCGTCGAGCTCGAGGCGGCCGGTGCCGTCAATTCTCATACCGGCAGCGAAGTCCTATTTGCGCTGAGTATGGCGTATGGCAACCACGGGGAGCCCGAGAAAGCCATGCAGAGCTATCTCCGCACCAAAGGCGTCATCGAATCAGTCTTTGGCGAGGCCGCAAGTGAATCCGTCGAACTCAATCGCGTCCGCATGGGAATAGGCCGAGAGGCCTTCAAGCTCGGCCGCTTTGCAGAAGCCGCCGAGGCGCAGCGCGCGGCGCTCGAGTTTGTCACTGCGCGACGCGGCGCGACGCATCCGCAGGTGCTGAACCTGCGCATGGAGCTGGTGGAATCACTGCTGGCGTCCCGACGAACAGGCGATGCCCGCGAATGGATGGATGCCACGCTCGACGTGTCGGCACTCGCCGACGAACCCAAAGCACGCTGGCACGAACTGCTTGCACGCGTCACCGCCACTGAAGGCACGCCATGAGCACTCCCCCGGACGACCCGCTGTCCGACCCGCGTTTCGAGGACATCTACCTTGACCTGAAGCGCCGCGCCCGGGCGCTGCGCAGCGGGCAGAACAGCCACACCCTGGATACCACCGCCCTTGTCCATGAGAGCTTTCTCAAGCTCGCCGAGGGCGGCGCCAGCGCCAAGGACCGCGCGCATCTGTTCCGGCTGGCCGCGCTGGCCATGCGCCAGGTGCTGATCGACCATCTGCGCGAGCGCCAAGCCAACAAGCGTGGCGGCGATTTGCAGCGGGTCGACCTGACCGACATCGAACTGCCCGTCGAGGACCCGGCGCAGGGCCTGACCGAAGTGCTGCAGGCGCTGGAGCGGCTGCAGGCGGTGGATGCGCGCTTGGCCGATGTGTTCGCCCTGCGTGCCTTCGCGGGGCTCGGATTCGAAGACATTGGCGGCCTGCTCGAACGCTCACGCTCGGCCGTGCAGCGTGACTTTGAAACCGCGCGCGCCTATCTGCTGAGCACGCTTGACTGAGCACCGCTGCGAGCCGCCGAGCAACATGCGGACGCACGGGAATCGCGTTGAAAAGTGAGCCCTCCAACCTCTCTCGGATCTACCCATGTCGCATAGCATCGACACCGAACGCCAAGCGCTTGCGCTGTTCCGCAAACTACTCGAACTCGACACCGGCGACCGCGCCAGGCTTGATGCGGAGCTGGCCGAAGCCGAACCCGAACTCGCCGCGCGGGTTCGCCGCATGCTGGAACGCCACCACAGCCTGACCAACCGGCTGGAGCGGCCCTGGCAGCAGGAAATGGCCCAGCTTGGACTGCCCAGCCAGCTCGGGGCGTTCACCCTGGTGCGCGAGCTGGGCCGTGGCGGCATGGGGATTGTGGCCGAAGGCCAGCGCGAGGCCGAAGGCTTCACCCAGCGCGTGGCGATCAAGTGGATCCCGGCCTGGCAGGTCGATGCCGCGCGTCGACAGCGCTTTCTGTTCGAGCGCGACGTGGTCGCCCGCCTGCGTCACCCGCACATCGCCCGGCTGGTCGACGGTGGCGAAGGCAGCGAGGGCGAACTCTGGTACGCGATGGAGCTGGTGGATGGCAAGGACCTGCTCAGCCACTGCCGCGAGCGCGGCCTCGGCCTGCGCGAGCGCGTGCAGCTGCTGCTGGACCTGTGCGATGCCGTCGCACACGCGCACCGGCATCTGATCCTGCATCGCGACATCAAGACGGGCAACGTGCTGGTCGACGACGAGGGCCAGCTCAAGCTGATCGATTTCGGTATCGCCAAGGGACTCGACAGCGACAGCGACGACCTCACCCTCGATGCCGCACCGATGACCCCGCGCTACGCCGCACCCGAACAACTGCGCGGCGAGCGGCCGACCACACTGTCCGATCTCTGGCAGGTGGCAGCCCTGGCCTACGAGCTGCTGAGCGGGCAACCGGCGCGCAAGGACGGCGGGCTGCGCAAGGCAAGCGACGCTACGATGGAAAGCGCTGTGGAGCATGCCGTGAGCTGCGGGCTGGACTCGACAAGACTGAAGCGCGCGCTCCAAGGCGATCTGGACGCGCTGCTTGAACGAGCTCTGTCTGACAAACCGGAACAGCGCTACGCCAACATCGAAGCCTTTTGCGACGAACTGCGTGCATGGCTGAGCGGGCGACCCGTTCTGGCGCGGAGGCATGAACGCTGGTATGCGGCCAAGCGATTTGCGCTCCAGCACCGCTGGTCATTGGGCTTCGCCTCGACGGCCCTGCTCGCCATCATCAGCGCCGGCGTGATCGCCGTCGTTTTAGGTGGGCGAGCACGGGCGGAAGCAGAGGTGGCGGATGCGACTTCAGATCTGCTGACGCGAATGCTGCTTGCTGTGGATGGCGGCACAGATGCGGTCGCGCTTCGGTCCATGAATCTGCGGCAGTTCTATGGGCATGTTGTTGATACTGCTGTCGCGGAAACCGGCCTGCCGAAGATTCGGCAGCACGAGATCATCAAGCAACTCGCCGGCAGATCACTGAATGTCGGTGCACTGGAAGCGGCAGAACGTGCAGCCAGAAAACAGCTTGAGCTGGCGGACGCGCACTTCAGCGCGATTTCGCTCGAAGCCGCGCAAGCGCGAGATTCCCTTGCTCGAATTTCGGTGTATGTCCGTGGTCGCCAGGCCGCAGTGGAGGCAGAACAACTGCTCGACCAGTCGAGCAAGATCTACGACGCGCTTGCCATGACCCGCACGGCTCCGTTCATGGCCCACTTGAGAACCCGAATGGAATTCGAGCACAGCCTCTGGCGCCCACAGCAGATGTTGTCCGCAGCATCCAGCGCTCTGGATCTTGCACTCGAATTGTACGGTGAGCACTCCACCGAGGCGGTCTACTACCAACAACAATTGGTCAACTCTTACGACGTCGCGGGCGACTCGGAGAAGGCGCTCGATGAGTCAATCCGAGCTCTTGCGCTTGCGGAGCTCGCGGCAGCGCAAAACCCCGACGTCGCAGCCTTGCTTGACTGGATCAGAACGAGTGTCTGCGAGATCCAATCCCGCTCTGACCCTGTAAAGGCCAAGGAACTCTGTTTGCAGATCATCGCAAGGCTGAAGGCTGCGGACAGGCTTATGTCCTTCGGTGGCTACGAGGCCATGTATGCGCTTGCCACGACCGAGCTCGCACTCAAGGATCTGGATGCAGCGCTGAGCGCAGCCAAGGTAGGTGAGCAAGCCCTGATCTCGCTCGGTGGTGACGTGCTGACCAGCGTCGATATGGCACGGATGCAATCACTGACTGGCCAAATCCATTTGGCGCGGCGGGAGTACGACGAGGCCGAGCAGTATCTGCGCCCCGCGTTCGATTCCGCGCTTGCACGCCGAGGTGCAGCGTTCCCGAGCGTCATGCGGTTGCGACTGCAGCTTGCATCCGCAGTCGCGCAGCTCGGCCACAGGGAGCAAGCGCTGGAGCTGCTGGACAGTACGCTGGATGTATCACTCCTCACCAGCGAGGACCAGAAGGGCTGGCATGAGCTGGTGAGCCAACTGCAAGACCCCGAGTGATCGAGCCCGCAGGACGAGCAGTGGCCAAGGAAGCTGGCTCAGGCGACCACTCGAGCCAGCGCGAAACGGGGCGACGCAACTGTCCCATGCTCGCCGTTCGCGACGCCGATGGGTGCATGAGGCGCTCTGCACGCGTACATTAGCGCCCTCGCATATGAGCTCCCGCCATGTCTGCCCTGCCCCAGCTGCCCTCCACGCCCGGCGCGCTTGAAGCGCATTTCGCGCCGTTTCGCGCCAACACCCTCGGCATCGACCAGACCATCGAGACGCCCTACGGGGTGATGCCGATCGTGTATGCCGACTGGATCGCCAGCGGGCGGCTGTACGGTCCGCTGGAGGACCGCATGCGGGGCCAGATCGGGCCGTTCGTGGCCAACACCCACACCGAGACATCGACCACCGGCACGCTGATGACCCGGGCTTACCACTCGGCGCTGAAGCGGATCAAAGCGCATGTCGGTGCGGCGGCCGAGGATGCGGTGATCTGCTACGGCTCGGGCATGACCGGCGTGGTCAACAAGTTCCAGCGCATCCTCGGCCTGCGTGTGCACGAGAGCTACATCGACCGGGTCAGCCCGGCGGCGGATGCGCGGCCGATCGTGTTCGTCACCCATATGGAACACCACAGCAACCAGACCTCGTGGCTGGAGACGCTGTGCGATGTCGAAGTCATTCCACCGGATGCCCAGGGTGAGGTCGATCTGGCCGCGCTCGATGCGTTGCTGGCGAAGTACGCCGCGCGGCCGGTCAAGATCGCCAGCATCACCAGCTGCTCCAATGTCACCGGTCTGTTCACGCCGTATCACGACATCGCCGAGCGCATGCATGCCGCAGGCGGTCTGTGCTTTGTCGACTTCGCCTGCAGCGCGCCCTATATCGACATCGTCATGCACCCGCCGGGCCGGCCGCAGGCGGGCCTGGATGCGATCTATTTCAGCCCGCACAAGTTCCTCGGCGGCCCCGGCAGCAGCGGCGTGCTGGTGTTCAACACACGCTTGTATCGCAACCGCGTGCCGGACAACCCCGGCGGTGGAACGGTCGACTGGACCAACCCCTGGGGCCAGCACAAGTACGTGGATGATGTGGAAGCGCGAGAGGACGGCGGCACGCCCGGCTTCCTGCAGGCGATCCGCACCGCGCTGGCGATCGAGCTGAAGCAGCAGATGGGCGTGGCCAATATCCTGGCCCGCGAGCACGAACTGATGGCGATCGTGTGGCCGGCACTGTTGGCCATCCCCGGCCTGCATCTGCTGGCCGCCGACAATGCCGAGCGCCTGGGCGTGCTGTCGTTCTACATCGAAGACCTGCACTACAACCTGGCCGTTCGCCTGTTGAACGACCGCTTCGGCATCCAGGTGCGCGGTGGCTGTTCCTGTGCGGGCACCTACGGCCACTACCTGCTGCAGGTATCGCACGAGCGCTCGCAGTCGATTACAGACAAGATCAGCGCCGGCATCCTGTGCGACAAGCCGGGCTGGGTGCGGCTGTCGCTGCATCCGACCATGACCGATGCCGAGGCGAGGTTCATCGTCGAGGCGATCCGCGACCTGGCGGCGCAGCACCGCGCATGGGGTGCGGACTACACCTACTGCGAACGCCGCAACGAATTCTTTCATCCGAGCGAAAGCGGCTTTGTCGACGCGCGTGCGGCGGAGTTCTTCGCGCCGCTCTAGGCGCGGCGAAGTCGCCTGTAACTCGACGGCAAGGCGGGGTGAACTGATCCTCCGCTGCAATGCGCCGCGAACGGCTGTTCGGCCCACCTTGGGCCGACGCCGAATGGGCGTGCCCCCCGCCGGTTCCAATTGCATCTCCGGAGGTTGCGTCGCTGATCGCCCGTCCGCCGGTGACAGCACGGTCCGGACCTCACAGCTCCTCCCGTGCCCGCGCTCAGTAGCGTTCCACGCCGAGCAGGGCGCTGCCATCGGCGCGCAGTCGAACCACGCTCAGGCGGTCGAATTCGGCTTCCGCCATCGGCTCGGCCTCGCTTCCTGCCAAGGCTTCGACAATCGCCGGCACGGTGTTGCTGTGGCCCACCACCAGCACGACCTCTCCTCGGTGATCGTGCAGCAGCTGCTCGCGCAGTGCGGCTGCATCCTCATCTGGATTTCGACTGACGAACTCGCGCACCGTCACTGCGATGCCCGCTGCGTCCGCCGCCGGTGCGGCGCTCAGCTGGGTGCGCTTGAAGGGCGTCGCGTAAGCCGCAGCCAGCGGCAGGCCGGCCAGTCGCTTCGCAAGCGCCTGCGCGCGATCAGCACCTGCGGCACTCAAGCTCGGATCGCGCGCGTCGTCCGTGGCCTTTTCGGCGTGCCGGACGACGACCACCACCAGCTCACCCGACGCAGCCGGCTGCAGCAGAGCCGCGGCAGTGCTTGGCCATGCCGGTGCAGCACCGCTGACGGCGATTCCGGCAGCCGTGATGCCGGCGATGAAGACTGCCGTGGCCAATCCCCTCATGATCCTGCTTCCGCTACGCAGCCCGGAGCTGCACGTGCACTGTGCACATGCGCGCCGACCTCCGCCACCGGCAGCGCGTCATGGGTACGTGTGGCGACTCGGACTCAAGTTGCCTGATGTCAGAAACAGGCGACCGCAATCCCCGCTGCCGGTATCCTCTTGACCCCGTTTGCGGAGACCGCCCGTGAGCGACACCCTGCCCGACCGCCTGTGCGCCGATCCGCGCAGCCCCTTCTTCAACGCCGAGCTGCTGGAGCGCGGCATCGGAATCCGCTTCAAAGGCGTCGAGCGAACCGACGTCGAGGAATACTGCGTCAGCGAAGGCTGGGTCCGACTGCCGGTCGGGCGCTCGCTGGACCGCCGTGGCCGCCCGATGTGCTTCAAACACAGTGGCGAAGTCGAAGTCTGGCTCCTCGACCCAGCAGCCCCGGCGAACGGCGACATCAGCGGCTGATCTCTACCCGCCCCCCCGACTTCGCTGGATGTGCGCCGCCGAGGTCGGCGCTGGTGCGATGTTGCCGCCAGCATGCGCTGAGGGTCGTTTCGGCGGACGCGGCACCAACGGTACCCTGCGCACGCGAGGGCGAGCCGCTGCCGCGGGTTGCGCTTCGGGCCGCAAGATTGGGTACCGACAGACTCTCCCGCTGATCGCAACTGCGCTCAGAGGGTCGCCTGGGTCCGACACATGGTTGCACACACGCATCGTGACGGCGTGCTCCGCCGCCGCCCACGGCCCCGCTGCGGGTCTACACTCGCCCACGCGGGTCGCCTGCGAACCCGCAGGAGGGTTGGACCATGTTCAGTCTTGCGATGTTGGCTGCACTGGCTATGGGCAGCGGGGAGGCACCCGCCGCGATGCCGCATGCCGAAGCATCTCAAACGCTACCCGGCACCAGCGCCGCATCGGCTGCGCTGCACACTCCGGTCGAGGTGATGGCCCTGCCCGAGGGATTGCGCGAACAGTTCCGGGCTTACCTCCATAACCGCAGCCAGCTGCGTCGAGTACGCGACCTCGGCAACTTGGCCGAGTTTCTGTTTCGGCCCGACGGGCTCGGAATGCGCTACCGCGAAAATGCGACCTACACCGTGTCGGAAGCGTGGCAAACCCGCGAAGCCAACTGTTTGAGCTTCACCCTGCTCACACTCGCGCTGGCACGTGAAGTCGGTCTGCAGGCCTATGGCCAGGAAATCAGCGACACGGTGGCTTGGCGACAGGAAGGCAAAACCGTCTACCGATCCAATCACGTCAATGCCGGCATCCGCATCAACGAGCGCCGCTTCAGCATCGATGTCGCCTCGGACCAGGTGCTTGCGCGCGACCCACCCAGGCGGATCAGTGATGCACGCCTGTTGGCGCACTACTACAACAACCGCGCTGTGGAACTGATGGAGCTGGGCCAACTGCTGCCAGCGATGGCCCATGCTGAGCAGTCGCTGCGGCTGCAGCCGGAGTACGCAAGCACATGGAACAATCGCGGTGTGCTGCAGCTTCGCTTCGGCGACATCGCGGCTGCGCAGCGCGACTACCAGCGCGCGCTGGAACTGGATCCGGAGCATACCGGGGCGCTGTTCAACCTCGCCGCGCATTTCCGCAGAAGCGGCAATGCGGCGAGCGCGATCGTTCTTGAGCGTCGCTTCAGTTCGATCCAGCAGAACGACCCGTTCCACCATTTCGTGCGTGCGCTGGAGTTGGAGCAGCAGGGCGAACTGCGGGAGGCGGCACGGCACTATCGGCGGGCGATCAAGCTGCACCGGCAGGAGCACCGCTTCTACTTCGGCCTCGCCAGGGTCTATATGGCGCTCGATCAGCCGCGTCGCGCAGGTCGTGCCCTGCTGGCTGCACGCGAGCTCAGTCATGGCGACTCGCGTGATCGCTATCAGGCCAAGCTCGATTTTCTGCGCAGGTCGGGCGTTTGAGTCCCGCGCGCAGCTTCAACCGAACAGATGTCTACGGATGTGGTTCGGGCAGGCCCTGCCGACAGTCCATGCTGAGCTGCACCAGCGCGAGCACGCGAGGACCCAAGCCGCTGTCGTCGATCTGAAAATCGGGGGTTTGATGTGCCGGGGCCTGGTCTGCGCTGATCTCAGCCGAGCGGCCGCGGCATCTGCGCCGCCCTACAGCCCTGCTGCGCTCACTCCGCCGTGCCGGCCGACCGGACGCACCGAAACGGATCCGGCGAGGAATTTGTCTCGCAGCAACCTGATCCATGTCGCCCTGCAGTCTCGACGCAGCACTTGAGGGCAACGCTTGATCTCGCCCAACAAAAACGGGCGCGGCGCCTGTCGGCACTCCGCGCCCGTACTACTTCAGGCCTGCGCTTGTCCCTCGCATCAGGCCAGCTCACGCATCCTCAGCGGAACGCGGCCACGGTCGGCCCGCGGGTGCGCCAGACTCGGGTGTTGTCGTTGAAGTTGGCGGTGCCAATCGCAAATCCACTGACCGTGTAGTTGGGCGACGAGAACGAACCGATGCGCGTGCAGGCCGAGCACGGGCCGTTGTTCACCGCCATCACTGTGCGTCGACTTGCGGCGGTGATCACGAAGCCGTGTCCGTAGGCGTAGGGCGAGGTGGTCGGATCGTTGTCGTGACGCGCACCGACGACGTGGGCCGCCTCGTGGACGAAGGTGTAGTTGCCGGACAGGCACTGCGGGTTCATCACGAAATAGGCTCTCGCACTGGTGGTGGCGATGCCCGCGGCCTGACCGCACAGACCGCTGCTGACCGGAGCGACATAGGCCACGACATCGGCGGTATCGGTGTTGCGGAACCCACCAATGGTGTCGTAGAAGCCGTCGCTGAGGTTGGTCAGGCGGCTCAGCATGGTCGAGTAGCTGGTGCTCTCGGCCTGGGTGAAGAAGCGAATGGCGCCGGCCTGCTGCAAACGGATATCGGTATTGGTCGCCGCCAGCGCCTGGTTGGACTCGGCGAAGGACAGGTCGATCGCCTGCTGTTCGTTGCCGACCGCCGCCGCGGCGGCCGGGCCGAACGCAACCAGCACCCGGATCGTCGAGATCGCTTTCGGGCCGGCGACCGGATCAGCCAGCGCTTTGGACTCCCGACTGGAGGCAGCGACCATCTCCGCATAGCCCTTTTCATCTTCATCCGGCAGGAACTTGGACTGGTCGACCTCGACCAGCGCATGCGCGCCGCCTTCAATCGGCACCAGCCGGTAGAGCTCGCCGGCGATCCGGATGTTCGCCATCACCGTGTCGCCGGAGCGCACCGCGACGATGTGATCGAGACGTCCGTCCAGCGCGATTCAACCTCGCGCCAGCGGCGCCGGAAGCCGTTCGTTGGCGATTTCGCCGATCCACACCTCATTGCCGCTTTCCATGCGCTGGAACTCCGAGCGCCGGGCCTCGACATCGATACCACCGGGCAGGTTGAGGCGCAGGCTTTCGCTCTGCTCGCTGAGCAGATCGATGCGCGCGCCGACGATCTCGATCCGCGCATTGGCCGGATCGGCCGCGACCTGCCGCAGCAGCGGCCCGGGCTCAGCGAACATCGCGCGGTTCTCGACCGCCGTGAACAGGCCGTCGGCTGCAGCCACCGACCCGGACACGCCCCCTGCCACGATTCCCATTGCAATCAACAGATGATTCAGTCTCATCGGAAAACTCCTTGCGAGTTTGGATGGGGCGTTGCACCCCACGCCGCAAACGCCAGGACCCCCGTCCGTGGTCGCTGCGGCCGTCGGAACTTAACGCAATCCGCGGACTGTTGTGTGTACGTACAAAGTAACGAATATCTCATTCCGACCTGCGACATCGGGATGCTCTTTCGCACTCGCGTGCCGCGTCGGCGCACTGCAGCGGCAGACTGCGAACACCGCTTGTGCCGCCGATGCTGCGCAGCGGCAAGTCCGAACGGCGCATCCCCTCGGCGTGCTGCACTGCGGCGAGGAACAGCGCGGCACAGTGACACATGAGCGATTGCCTTGCGCTGGCTGAACGACGTGATGGCCGCACCGGTTCGGCCATCTGCCATACAGCCAGGCAATCGCAGTCTGCACCTCAACGCGTCGGCCGTTGGTCCGACTTCACCTCCTGAGCGAGGGCAACATGAAAAGCGTATTGGCAGCCGGTCTGGTGATGCTGATGGGGATGGCAGCTGCAACGGCCCAAACCCGCGACGGCCGTCCTGATCGCGGCGCCGACTTCGGCGCGCAAAGTTCTGGCCGCGGTGATTCGCAGGGCGACAAACGTGGCGATGACCGTGGTGACCGTGGTGACCGGATGTCTTTCGAACGCGGGCGCGGCGATGAACGGCGACCCGCCGATCGCGGCGAGTGGCCGCGGGACAGCGGTGGCGCCGGCCGAGGCGAGCCGCGCGGGCGCGACAATGCGGTGGTCGCCCAACCCTTCCAGCAGACGCACGGCTTCGGTGCTGATCGTCCGAGCAGCTACGGTCGCTACGATCGCGACTACGGCGCCCGCCAGGGCAACCACGGTGGTCGCCGCTACGGGAACGAGTATCGCGATGATGATCGCCGCCAGGAGTTCTATGGCAGTTCGCGATACGACCGCCGTCACTACGACCATGATCGCTACGACCGCCAACGCCATGACGATTGGCGTCGTCCCGACTGGCGGCGCAGCTGGAGCCATGGATGGTCAGGTTCGCGCTATCGCGCGCCGGCTCGCTACGTCTATCCCCGCGGTTACCACAGCTACAGCTGGCGCGTCGGCTATCAGATCCCACTGGCGTTTCTGATCGCCAACTACTACGTCGACTACCGACCCTACGGCCTGTCAGCGCCCCCTTACGGCTGCCGCTGGGTGCGTGTCGATGGTGATCTGCTGCTGGTGGAAATCCGCAGCGGCGAGATCATCGACATCCTCTACGAGTTCTTCTACTGAAACCGACAGCGTGAAGCGCGGCTCCGGACCGATCCCAGCGCTCGGACCGGAGCCGCTTGCGTTTGGCTGCAGGTCAGATCGAGGCAGCGGGTGATTCGTAGGCCCGGTACAGCGCCGAGTCGTGGCGCAGCTTGAAGCCCTCAGCAGCGTCCAGAACCGCTGCATAGACCGGCTTGAAGTACAGCACCAGCACCCGCTGCCGCCGCAGCTGCGTCAAGCCCACCAGCGCCTGCACCACCTGGCGCATGATCACTTCATCGAAGGGGTGGTACATGAAGACCACCAGATCACCCGGTGGGTATTCGAAGCAGGTGGCATCGCAGATCTCGACCGAGATCGCCTCCGCGGCACGCGGTCCGCGATAGCGCTGCAGGTTGTCGCGGGCGATGCCGGCGAGTCGGGGCGAATACTCGACGCCGACCACGCGCGCGAACGGCAACACCCCTGCCATCAGCAGCACCCTGCCCTTGCCGCAGCCGAGATCGACGAAACTGGTAGTGGCGTAATCGAGAGCGAACGGCGCCAGCACCGCAGCGAAATCGACCGGCCCGGTCGCCACGTAGGCCGAACCGTGCACCCAGTTGGGCGCCTCCACGTCCAGCGCGCTCTGCGGAATCACCCCGCCAGTGTCGACCCCGTGGCGCGCATCGAAGTCGGCGTCGGCACTCAGATCAGCCGCGCTGACGGGATCGCCCTCCGTCACTGCCGGCGCGCCACGCAGGCGGGCACTCAGATTCGCCAGCAGGTGGCCGAGCGTTCCGCGCATGCCGCGCACGGCGAGCGAACGCTGCAGCCCGCGCTTGAGCTGTCTGATCGACTGAGGCATGGGTGTTCTCCCTGAAATCCGCGGTTTGAATGAGGGCGTGCGAGGGATGCTCGCATACATGGGTGAGCGCGGGATCGTGTTCGCGCGAGCAAGTCCAGCACTGCTCTATGCCTGCACGCAAAACAGGCGGCCCGACGCATCCGCCGGGCACCCCGGCACCCACCCGATCTGGAGCCCTCGCATGCGCCTTTTGCGTCCTGTGCTCTGTTGCCTTCTGGTCCTGCTGTCGCTGCCGATGCCGGGCCAGGCCCAACCCACCCGCACGTGGGTATCGGGCGTCGGGCACGATGCCAACTCCTGCAGCCGCACCGCTCCGTGCAGAACCTTTGCTGGCGCCATCAGCAAGACCGCGGCGGGCGGCGACATCCCTGTCCTACGGCAACAACCGCAATACCGGCAACCTGGCCAACGGCGCGCCGACCGGCACGCTGGCGAACCAGTAGCACGGCGCCGTGCACATGCAGCCAGGTCGAGCTCCGGCCCTTCTGGTGGCCCTGCTGGCAGGGTTCCAGAGCGCAGATGCGCAGACCAGTACCGGCGCGGTCGCGTCCGGCTGCGGCAGCTTGGATAGCAATCGCCAGCTCGCGCTGGCAGTCAGTGCCGGCCAGACCCTGCTGCTGGCGATCAGGCTGGCTCCCGTGACCGCCAGCGGGCTGCAGCTCAGCGACAGCCGCGGCAGCGTCTACCGGCCGCTGAGCGCGCGCCGCAGCCGCAATGACAGCACGAGTGTGCTGCTGCAGGTCGCCAGCTTGAACGCTGGGCTTGGCACCGGCGATGAGATCCGCTTGCGCTTCGACACTGCGCCGAGCGGCACCGAAGCCTGCGTGATCGCCATCGGCTATCTCGATCTGCTCAACGAGAACCGCGCGTTGCGGGCCGCCGGGGTCGCAAGCGGCAGCGGTACGATGCCCAGCGTGGCCACTGGCCCTGCCCTGCCCGGCGTCGCGCAAACACTGTTCGCCGGGATCGCGTTTACGCAGTCGCCGGGCAGCCTGGCTGCCGCGTCCGATGTCAGCGTTATCGGACCGGTGTGTGCAAGCAGTGGCGGACTGTGCCTCGCCTTCGCCAGCGCAAGGGGCAACAGCGGCAGCGCAATCGCCAGCAGCCTGACGCTGAGTGCTGGCCAAGCCAGCGACTGGCAGGGCGCGATCGCCGTGCTGCCGCGGCCGCAGGTGTTCGCCGATGGCTTCGAGCATTGAATCGGCTGCGCGCCAGCGGGTAGGCCTGCAATCGCGATTGCGCAGGGAGCGGTGCGGTCTGATCGCAGCCGTGCCGATGCCCGGGCTGATCGCCCGTACTCAAGCCAGCAGGCTGGCGCAGATCACGTGCAGGCTGCTGCGCATTTGTTGCGCGTCAATCGCCGGGTCGCGCAGCCGTTTCAGCACCATGCCGTCGATCAGACTGCGCAGGGCCAGGGTGCGCTGCTGCAGCTCGACCGTGGTCAGCTTCAGGGCATGCGATTCGGCGCTGCGCCGGATCAGCTCCTTCAGATCGCTCCAGATCGAGCGCGGGCGGCGCCTCCGGAGCGCTGCAGGCCGACAGTGCGAGCACGCCCGACAGCAGAGTCGACTGGGAAGCAAGGACGCCAGTGCGCATGACGGCCTCGGAGCAGGGACGGTGGGATCGCCCCGCAAAATGAGTGGATGCTCCCGCTGTTTCCGATCGATGGGCTGTCATTCGAATGGAACATGCGAAAGCACGCGGATCAGAGCGCTGGCCTGCTGGCGTCGAGACTGGAAACACTGCGCCAACAACCTCGAAAGACGCCGAGCCCACCGCCAAAGCTCCAGCGCGCGGTCCACGTAGAGGATCAACCCGGCGCATCCATCCTTAGATCTTTGCGTGCAGCTTGTTGTCGCCCCAGCCTCAATCCTCAAACCCATCCGCAAACACCGCCACCGTCAAACCCGACTGCGGGTTCCAGCCGCTGCCGCCAGCATAGGCTGAGAACACCAGGGCGCGGGTAGCGAAGTCGGCGGCGACTGCGGCTTCGCTCAGGGGGAAGCCGCCGACGCGGGTGCTGGGATCCAGCGGCGCACCGGCGAGATCCGTGCTGCCGTACTCGCGCCAGCCGCTGGTCGCGGTCGGCACCGCCGGGTTCGGCGCGGGCTGGCCGTTGACGCCTGCGCCGGCCCAACCGACCGCGGCGACGTGGGCGTCCATCGCCGTGTTCACGAACACGATGTTGTCGAAGTAGCCCGCGCTGCCGCCGCTGCGGGCCAGGTAGGTGGCGCCATCGGGCACATTGCCGGCCTGCGGGCCCGGCCCGGGGCCGCGGGTCAGGCGGCTGTTCAGGAACACGAAGCCCTTGTCGCTGGCTAACGCGGTGCGCGCCTGCAGCACGTAGCCACCGTTGCTGGCATTGCTGGTGTCACCGACGCTGCGGATCTCACTGTCTTCGAACAGGCTGACCTTGTTGCCGCCCCAGATGAAATCGACATTGCCTTCGATCAGGCACTGATGGAACCAGGCGTAGGCCTTCAGCTGCACCGTGTCCTGCTCACTGTAGAAGGCCGCGTCATCTGCGATCAGGCGATGGCTGCCGTCGCCGCTGTTGAAGTAGATCGTCTCGGCCTGGCTGGCGGCGGGTGAACGCAGGGTGGTGTTGCGCAGGCTCAACCGCTCCAGCCGCAGCAGGTCGGCGTTCTCGATCAGGAACACGCTGCGGCCGCCATTGGCCGGCCCCGGGCCGGGCGTGCGGCTGGTGCCGGAGCCGGCATTGCGCGCTTCCGAGTTCCGGTACCGGATCACCACGCCGTCGCGGCTCTCGCCGCGCAGGCTCAGGTTCGACTTGCCGCGCAGGTACAGCAGTTCGTCGTAGACACCGTTGGCGATATCGATCCGAACCGGTTCGGCGGGCCCGAAGCTCGCCACAGCGAAGTCGATCGCACGCTGCACGGTGCGGAAATCGGCGGCGCCATCGTCATCGACGCGCAGACTCGTCGACGCCACTGGCGCAGCTCGGGTGGTGAAGCGCCAGCCGGCATTGCGGCCCATGCCGACGAAGGGCGTGCCATTCAATGCGGCGCCGGTGACGACGCCGTTGTCGATCACCACGTAGTACTCGGTGGAATAAGCCAGCGCATGGCTGTGCGGGAACAGGGTCAGGGTGTTGCCGTTGACTGCGAAGGCGCTGCGGTTGACCACGCGCACGCGGTCCTGGCCGGGGTAGCCGAGCACATCGACATCGGCGCCGAGCGGCAAGGTGTCGACCAAGGCGTCGTCGCTGGCCCGATACAGCCGCGCGCTGCCGCCGCTGCCGAGCTGCGGTGGGCCGTCGAACAGCAGCCGCAGCCGCGTATCGGCGTGCACGTCGACCGCATTAGCCGCCGGCTGCGCGACCCCGATGAGGTTGTAGGTCTGGGTTGGCTCGGCCAGCACCGTGGCGACCAGAGTTGCGCTGACCGCCGGGTCCGATCCGCTGGTGAACACCACATCGGCCGTGCCCGCGCTCAAGGGGCTCAGCGATACGGCGTTGCCGTTGACGCTCACCCCGACCACAGCGGGTGCGCTCGACACCACGCCAAACGTATCGGGCTCGCCATCCGCCTGCAGTGCCGTGACGTTGACCACGTACGCAGCCGAGCCGGCCTGCGCGGTCCAGCTCAACGCAGCTGGGTCGAGATCGATGCTGGCCACACCCGGGCTCGGGCAGGTCGCGCCGGCGCTGCCGCCGGCATCGACGCGGAAGTTGTCCAGCGCCACCGTGGCGCCGCTTTCAGTGCGCAGGTAGAGGAAGGAGTTCGCGGTGCCGACGGTGGAAGTGATCGCCACCACACCGCGAGTCGGCAGGCTCGCGACCGCTCCGTTGAAGATGCGCGAGGCACCGCCCAGCGGCGAGTTGGCCTGGCCAGTGGTGTTGTTGTCGACATACACCTGCAGGTTGCCGCTGCCGCTGGCGCTCAGCACGCAGAACGACACCGTGTACTGCTGCGACAGGTCGAAGATGCCCGGCGGCGCCGTGCTCGGCGTGCTGACCACGGTCGGCTGGGTATTGCCGATGCTGAAACGCGCGCCGACGAAGTTCAGCGCGCCGTCGACGATCGTGATCGCGCTGGCGCCGCCGAGGGCGTGGTACATCGGCGTGGCGGGGGCATTCGGCAGCGCCCGATAGCCGGCGGTGCGAAAGCTCGCCGAGGTTGCTGCATCGAAATCTTCGCTGAAAGGCAGATTGCCGCCGGCGCTGACGGGCGCACTCGGCGCCAGCGCGCACAACATCAGCAGCAGCGTCCGGCCGGCGGTAAAGCCCTGTATCGAGAGGGTTTTCAGCTGCAGCATGGGGCGTCTCCAGGGGACAGTGGGGGCGAATCCGATTCGCAGCGGGCGCAGCCGGCGGACCGAAATCAATCTTGCGCGGTCTGCAGTAACCGGTGTCATCGCTTGCCGCACGCGCGCACGAGTTGATCGCTGTTCGCCGCCCGCCAGCAGCGCTGCGGCGCCGGCGCTTGCTCGGCGGCCAACGACAGCGATTACCGCCTGCGGACCTTGTCCGAAGCCGCTGCGTGGGCGATCGGACCCTTCCACGAATCGGCCCCGAGGGGCGGAGCCACTCTCCGAAAGTGGAAGGAAGCGGGACAGCGAAGGCGAGGCTGAACGCGATGACTACCGGTGTCAATGTGCGTTGCAACACGATTCTGGGGTGTTTTCTGGCCCACGGGATCATCGTGGTTGTCAGCCAGAGCCCGCGCAACGCCGCCCAGCTGCGCTAACCTTTCACGAACCTTGGACGGCCGTTTGACGCCTCGGAGGCGCCGCCCGTCGCCCGGCCCAGCGCTTGAAGCCGCAGCTCACATGCCACCCACACCAATCTGGAGCCCATCTGTTCACCATGGCCGAAACCCTGTTGCAGCCCCGAACGGATCGACGACCACGGTGTGCCCGCCTGCTGCGGCGAATCGACTGCTCGATCGTGCCGTGCGAAACCCCGGCGTGAGCAAACCGTCCGAGGCTGCACCCGCGACAGATCCGCCCGGCGACATCCGGAGCTATGCCGCACTGGACCTGGTCAGCCAGCCGCTGTGGGTGTTCGACATCGACCGCAAGCGCATCCACTGGGCCAATCGGGCCGCGCTGAAGATCTGGGACGCGGCTACGCTCGAACAGCTGCAGGCGCGCGACATGGGTGTCGACATGTCGGAGTCGGTCGCGCAGCGACTGTCCCAGTACCAGAGCGACTTCCGCAGCCACGATGCGGTGTTCAATGAGCAGTGGACGCTGTACCCGGAGGGACAGCCGGTGTCGCTCAACATCAGCTTCCGCGGCCATCGGATCGACGGTGGCCGGATGGCGATGCTGTGCGAGGGCCAGCGCGCCAACACCGACACACCCGACTCGCTGCGCTCGGTCGAAGCCCTGCTGCACACCGCGGTGATGATTACCCTGTACGACAATCGGGGCCGCCCGCTGTACCGCAATCCCGCGGCCCGCGACGCAGTGCGCGACGTCGCCGAAACCCTGCCGCAGCGGGTCGGCGACGCCAGCGTGTTCGATCAGCTGATCAGTGAACTGGATCGCTGCGGCCAAGCGACGCTCAACCTGCCGGTACACACCAGTCGCGGTGAGCGCTGGCACGAACTTTCCGCGCGCAGCTGCCGCGATGCGGTCACCGGCGATGCCGCCTGGCTGGTCAGTGAGGCCGACGTCACCCAGCTCAAGCACAGCGAAGCTCAGGCCAGTTTCCTGGCCCTGCACGATCCGCTGACCGGCCTGCCCAACCGCAGCTGTCTGCGCCAGCATTTCGCCCGGGTCGTGCAGAGCCAACACGGACTGCAGCGCTCGACCGCCCTGCTGCTGATCGACCTCGACGACTTCAAGATCATCAATGACACGCTCGGTCACGCTGCCGGCGACGAGCTGCTGGTCGAAGTCAGCCAGCGCCTGCGCGCGGCGGTGCGCAGCGACGATCTGGTCGCGCACCTGGGCGGCGATGAGTTCCTGATCCTGCTCAGCGCCACCGACATCGATTCCGCCGTGCGGCACCTGCGGGCGCGCATCTGCCATGGATTGTCGGCGCCGCCGATTCTGGTCCGCGACAGCAGCTTCCGGGTGGCCGCATCGCTCGGCGCCGCGGTCTATCCGCGCGACGGCGAGGATTTCGAGAGCCTGCTGCGCAGCGCCGATCTCGCCCTGCACGCGGCCAAGGAAGCCGGCCGCAATGCGCTGGTGTTCTATCGCGCGACCATGAGCGCCGCCCTGCACGCCCGCACCGAACTCGAGAACGACCTGCGCGAGGCCGTGGCCACGCGGGCCTTCGAGGTCTTCTTCCAGCCCCTGGTGCGTGCGTCCGATCAGCGCATCGTCGGCGCCGAGGCTCTGGTGCGCTGGCGCCACCCGCAGCGCGGGATGGTGCTGCCGGCCGAGTTCATTCCCGTCTGCGAGCGCCTCGGCCTGATCCGGGAACTCGGCCGCCTGGTGTTCCGCGCGGCCGCCCGCCAGCGCGCCGAGTGGTCGGCCGCCGGGTTTGATCTGCTGGTGGCGGTCAACATGTCGCCACGCGAGTTCTCGGAGCCCGGCGTGGTCGAGGATCTGGCGGCCTCACTCGCCGACAGCGGCTGCGATCCGGCCGGCCTGCAGATCGAGATCACTGAATCGATGCTGCTCGGCAGCGACGAGCGTCCGCTGGCCACCTTGCGTGCGATCGCCGCGCTGGGGCTGTCGATCGCGCTGGACGATTTCGGTACCGGCTATTCCAACCTCGCCTATCTGCGCCGCTACCCGATCCATGCGCTGAAGATCGACCGCAGCTTCATCCAGGGCTTGGCCGATAACGGCGCCCTGACCGAACTGATCGTGCAGCTGTGCCGACTGATGCACCTGAAGGCCGTGGCCGAGGGCGTCGAGACGCCCGAACAACTGGCCTGGATCGTTGGACAGGGCATCGAGCACTACCAGGGATTTCTGTTCGCCCCGCCGCTGTCGGTGGCCGAGTTCAGCGCCCGGCTGCTGAAGCAAGCCGAACCCCCGACGGCATGATCGGCAGCACGGACGACTACCGCGGAACTCGCGACGCTCGACGCAGCCGAGCCACGCTTCACCAGCAGGCTCAAGGAGTCCCCATGTCGCACCCGCAACCCGATCCAACCCTGCTCGGCCGCTACCGCCATTTCAAGGGCGGCGAGTACGAAGTCACCGGCTTCGCGCGCAGCAGCGAGACGCTGGAGCTGCAGGTGATCTATCGCGCGCTCTACGGCGAGCGCGGGCTGTGGGTGCGACCGTACTCGATGTTCTTCGAGACCGTTGAGCGCAACGGCCGGACCTTGCCGCGGTTTGCACGCCTGGCCGACGCCGTCGCGGCCGATGCCGACGCTGATTCCAGCGCCGAGGCCGGTGCCATCGGCTCGAATGCACTCGACTGAGAACCGAAGCGAGCGAATGGACGAGCCCCCGCCGCGGGTGTCAGGCTTGCGCCCGACAATCGTTCAGGAGCAGGCGCATGGCGATCCAGCGCGGGTTGACGCGGAACCTCACTCAGATCTTCACGGGCGCGCTCTCTGGCCTTTTGCTGGGCCTGGCGTCGCCTGCGCACTCAGGCACACCCGGCGCAGCCCTGTTCGCCAATGGCTTCGAGGCTTCGGCCAGCGCGTGTGCTGCGCCGGTCCACTTCGCCAGTGGGCTTGCGCCAACCTTGCGCATCCATGTCGCCACCAGCGGCAATGACAGCAGCGGCAACGGCTCGCAGGCCAATCCCTTTGCCACTCCGGCCCGCGCACTGCAGGCCGTCGTGCCTGGCGCGGCCGTGGTGATCCATGCCGGCACCTATCCCGGCGGCCTCTTCGCGAACAACCTGCGCGGCACATCGACGGCGCCGATCTGGATCGGTGGCGCGCCCGGCGAGGCGCGACCGCTGCTGCAGGGCGGCAGCACGGGCCTGCAGCTGTCGCGGCCGCGCTATCTGGTGCTGCACGACCTCGCGGTCAGCGGCGCCAGCGCCAACGGCATCAATATCGATGACGGCGGCGACTACGCCGATGCCGAGGCCGCCCGTTACGTCGCAGTTGAGCGGGTCGACATCCGCGACATCGGCAGCAGCGGCAACCAGGATTGCCTGAAGATTTCAGGCTTGAACGATTTCCACATTCTGGACAGCGACTTCGCGCGCTGCGGCGACAGCGGCAGCGGGATCGATTTCGTCGGCGCGCATCGGGGCCTCGTCTACGGCAACCGGCTCAGCGAGATGGGCTCCAGCGGCGTGCAGGCCAAGGGTGGCAGCGTCGACATCGAGATCCGCGGCAATCGCTTCAACGACGGCGGACTGCGCGGGGTCAACATGGGCGGATCGACCGGCTTCGAGTTCTTCCGCCCGCCGCTGTCGACCTCCGCGCCGAATGCCGAGGCGCGCGACATCCGGGTGATCGCCAATCTCTTCGTCGGCGGGCAGACGCCATTCGCTTTCGTCGGCTGTGCTGGCTGCACGGCGGCGCACAACACCGTGATCGACCCCGGCCGCTGGCTGCTGCGGATCCTGCAGGAAACCACGACCCAAGGCGGGTTCAGCTTCGAGACGAGTCGCAACGGCCTGCTGCAGAACAACCTGTTCCAGTTCCGTCGCGCGGTGGTCACTCCGGCCGAGGTCAATGTCGGCGCCAACACCGATTCCGCCAGCTTCGTCTGGCGCAACAACCTGTTCTTCGCCATTGATACACCTGCACAGTCGCAGCCAGGTTTGCCCGGGACGGTCAGCGCCAGCGTGGTCGGGCTGAATCCGCAGATCAGTGCGCCGGACTACCGCCCCGGCAGCACCAGCCCTGCCGCGCAGTCGGGTCTGGCCTACGCGCAGCCGCTGGGTGACCTCGGCGGCAGCTGCTTCCGGCCGCTGCCCAGCATCGGCGCCTGGCAGTCACCCTGAGCATGCTGATCCGACCACGCGCAGCTGCAGCCGGTCACCTGCGACGGGCCGCCGCGTCCTGCAGCCGTTCCGCCGGGAGGAGAACACCATGCTTCGACTGATCGTCCTACTGATGCTGGTCGGCCTGCTGGCGGTTTCGCTGTGGGCCGCGCTCGCCAACACCGACCCCCAGCGGCTGAAGTCCGCCGCCTGGGGCATGCTTGCCGGCGGCCTGATCGTGGCCGGGCTGTGGATGATCCTCTCGCCGTAGCGACTGTCGCAGGCGCATGGCGCGCGCCAAGTTGCGCGCTCTGCTAACGTCGCCGGCCCCCGCTGCGGAGCGCCGCGTTTGAGCAGATTGTCCGGCCCACTTTTGACCCAGGCGAGCGCGCAAGCATTGCTCGCCGCGCGCGCGGCCGCACAGACGCAGTGGAGCGGCTCGCTCGACCTCGGCCGCTCGCAATGCAGCGTCGCAATCGAGCCGGGGCACTGGATCGTCGACGGCGGCCGCTATCCCTACCCGCCGCCGCTGAAGGACCGCACGATCTATCGCTTCGACGGCAGCGCCTTCGTCGCCGTATCGCGCTACAGCGGTGCCCTGATCAAACTGGTGCCGACCGACTGGGGCCCGCCGACCTTCGAGATCGACGGCATCAAGATGCTGCCCACCGCCCAGGTGTCGCCGTTCGATGACGCCCGCCGCAAGGTCGAGCTGATCGCGCCGCGCGACAAAGTGGTGCTCGACACCTGCGGCGGCCTCGGCTATTTCGCCGCCTGGTGTCTGGCCGGTGGCGTCGCGCGGCTGATCTCGTTCGAGAAGAACGCCGACGTGCTGTGGCTGCGCCGGCTGAACCCGTGGTCGCCGGATGTCGACGACGCCGATGCCATCGGGCGCTTCAGCCTTGAGCACGCCGATGTGGCGCAGGCGATTACGGGTCTGGCCGATGCCTCGGTCGACGCGATCCTGCACGACCCGCCGCGCTTCGGCATCGCCGGCGAGCTGTATTCGCAGACCTTCTACGACCAACTGGCGCGGGTGCTGCGGCCGGGCGGCAGGCTGTTCCACTACACCGGCAGTCCGAACAAGCTCACCAGCGGCCGCGACGTGCCGAGCGAGGTCAGCAAGCGGCTGCAGAAGGCGGGCTTCACGACCACGCTGGCGATGGATGGGGTGCTGGCGGTGAAAGCACCGCTGCGTGCGCCAAGGCGCTGAACCAACGGCTGGCGGAGCTGCCGAGACGTCGCGGAGAGGCTGGATCGCCGAGTCGCGAATGCGACCGCCAGCGCGTTGACGCTACCTCCGAGCTGTTTGGCATCGGGCTTTCCGGCGATTTCCCGCACAGACACCACGGGCTCAGCCTTCGGGTGCCCCATGACCTCTGGCACTGCGTGGTGTTGTAGTTATCTACAACACTAACTCCGCAATCCCGCCCGAGCGTAAGGAACACGCCACATGAAGACCACGATCCTGTTTTCGTCCCTGCTGCTGGCCGGCCTGAGCCTGGCGCCGATGACCCTGCCCGCGCAGACCGCCCTGATCGCCCAAGCGCAGGCCGCCGCCCAGTCAACACCCGACCCAGCACGCCAGGTCACTGAGCTGGTCCAGCTGCTGCGCACCAACAACCTCACCGCGCTGGTGCAGGCGATGGTTCCGCCGCTGCACTATCAGCAGCTGCGCGACAAGCACGAGCTGCGCCGACTGCAGCCGGTCACCGCCGAGCAGCGCGCCGAGTTCGCCGAGGGCATCGCCAAGCTGATCGATCCGGATGCGGTCGACACCCTGATGGCCGAGATCGAACCCAAGCTGACCAAGCACGCGGTGCAGTCCGAGGGCATGATCCTGATGGGCTTGGGCGCGCTGAACATCGCCGCCACGTCTCCCGACTCTGACTTGAGCGACAGCCAGCGCGCGGCGATCCGCAGCGCCCTACCGGGGCTGGAGCGCTGGATCATCGCCACCGATTTCTTCAGCGTCGAATCGATGCGCAACGCGCTGACTGTGTTGTCGGACGGCGCCCGCAGCACCGGTATTCGCGATCTCGATCAGCTGATGTCGCTGTCGCTGGAACAGACCCTCGACCGCGCCAGCACGATGCTGGGCTCGGTCAAGCAGGCGCTGCTGATCTACGGCATCGATGTGGATGCCATCGCCGCCACCACCCGGGTGGAAGTGCTGGAGATCGCCGGTGACAGCGCCCGTATCCGCACCACGGTAACGGTGTTCGACGCCCCCATCGCCAGCGAACAGGATCTGGTCCTGATCGAAGGCCGCTGGTACAGCAAGGATGCCGTGCAGGGCTGGGAGCGCGAGCTCAGTCGCGAGGACGAGGATCTGGCCCAGGTCGAAGGCTGACCGGCACCGGTACGGCCTGCAGCCTCGCTCGAACCAGCGACGCTGCGGGCCCGCCGCCAGCTGATCTGCAAAGACCACGGATTCGGACAGGACCGCGCGGCCGGGGTCGTCTTCCGCCCCATGCATCGCTTGGCCCCCTCACTGGCGATACTGTTCATCAGCTGCGCACTGAGCGCACCGGCCTATGCGGGCTCAGCGCCGCAGCTGCTGGCGTTCTCGAAAGAGGCCGGCTTTTGGCACGATTCGATCGCCGCCGGCATCCAGATGCTGCAAGCGATGTCCGCGCAGGAGGCCAGGTGCTGCAAGGCCAGCGAAGACGCAAGCGTGTTCAGCCCCGCAACACTTGCGGGCGTCGATGCGATGGTCTGGCTCAGCACCACTGGCGATGTGCTGAACGCCGAGCAGGAAGCGGCGTTCGAGCCGACCGCGCGCGGCCGTTGATCCGGCGCTGCGCTGTTCGCCAAAAGCACACGCCCCCGCTCGGTTCACCGGCACCAGCTTGCCCTTGGACCACGCGCGCGCATCACCGCGAACGCGCGCGGCTGCTCGCGGATCGGCAACACCGGATCGATCACCGGCTTGATCCGGCCGTAGGCGGGCGAGGCGGGCATCAAGGCGCACTCAGGCCGCGTCGCCAAGCAGCGAAACGCCCATGCGTCTACTTCAGCCAACGGAAACTTGTCACAGGCCGGCGTAAGCCGGCGCCGCAGCGCGGCTTGTCGGACAGAACGCCCCTCAATCGGACTTCGGCGGCTGCAGCTGGGCGTGGATGGCCGGCACCTGCATCAGCGCCGCCGAGCCGTACCAGGGGTGGTACTCGGCGACCATTTCACCGTTGACGATCACTGGATCGGTTTCAGTCAGCGCACGCGCTTCCTCGACATCCTTGACCGCAAACACGAACAGGCCACGCCAACCTGCATCGCTCGGCATGAAGGGCCCAGCCAGCGCCAGCTTGCCCGCCTTCGACAGCCGCTCCATGTTGGCGAAGTGGCCAGCAAACATGGCGCTGCGCGCCTCGCCGTCCGGCATGCGATTGGGCCCCGTCTTCAGGATCACCAGCACATAGGCACGCATGCCGCGCTCATCGGCGCCGAGCCGCTGCGCCAGCGCTGCATCAAACGCGGGCTCGGTTGAACCCTCGACCGGCGTGTCGGACTCGGCCGACGGCGCGCTGGGCGCGATCAGCAGGCTGCACACAGCGACGAGGCCCAGGGCGAGTGTTCGCATGTCGATGCTCCGCTGTGAATCACTGGAGCCTGCAGCGTAGCAGCGCGAGCACGGCAGGACTTCTGACGCTGGACCTTCGCGCCGCAGCTGCCGACACTGCGGGCTGACTTCTGCCACGCGGTGCCCTGCCCATGTTCTATCGCCTGCTTGCCTGTACCGCCCTGCTGCTCGCTGCCGCTTCAGCCGCTGCCGAACGCAGCCCGCGCGAGGTCGGCGAAGCCGAGGCCAAAGCCCTGCATGCGCGCGTGCTCACGCTCGACACCCACGTCGACATCGGCCGCGGCTACGCCACTGAAAACCTGGACCCCGGCCGCTTCACCCGCGCCCAGGTGGACCTGCCGAAGATGCGCGCCGGCGGGCTCGATGCGATGTTCCTGATCGTGTTCACCGGCCAGGGCGCGCGCGATGCCGAAGGCTATGCCAAGGCCGCCGCCAGTGCCGAAGACAGCTATCGGGCGATCAGCCGCGCGATCGACGCCTACCCGGACCAGATCGCCTTGGCGCGCAGCGCCGACGAGGTCGAAGCGATCCACGCCAGCGGCCGCAAGGTCGCCCTGATCGGCATGGAGAACGCCTACCCGCTCGGCGAGAGCGTCGCTGCAGTGGCGCTGTGGGCACAGCGCGGCGTGCGCTATGTCGGGCTCACCCACATGGGCCACAACCAGTTCGGCGGCAGCTCGAACCCCAACCCGGCGCTCGGCGACAGCGAGGATGATGCCGGCCTCACCGAGCTTGGCCGCGCACTGGTTCAGGCGCTGAACGACAACGCGATCCTGGTGGATGTGTCCCACGTCGGCAAGCGCTCGATGCTGGAGGCGACCCGGCTGTCGCGCGCTCCGGTGATCGCCTCGCACTCGGGCGCCTCCGGTCGCTACGAGAACCTGCGCAATCTCGATGACGAACAGCTGCAGGCGATCCGCGACAACGGCGGCGTCGCGCAGATGGTCGCGTTCCGCTCCTATGTGGCGGCCCTCGCACCGGAAGTGGCCGCCGGCATCGCCGAACTGCGAGCCACCCATATCGGCCAGGGCTGGGATGCCGCCACCGATGCCGATGTCGCCGCCTACAACGCTGGCGTGCTCGCGCTGCGGGCGAAGTACAGCGACGTCGGCCTGGGTGCCTTTGTCGACCACATCGACTACGCGGTTGAGCTGATCGGCGTCGAGCATGTCGGCATCGCCTCCGACTTCGACGGCGGCGGTGGCGTGGTCGGCTGGGACAACGCCGCCGAAACCATGAACGTCACCCGCGAGCTGATGCAGCGCGGCTATAGCGAGGATCAGATCCGCAAGCTGTGGGGCGGCAACATCCTGCGCGTGCTGCGCGCGGCACAGGCGGCCGCGGCGCGCTGAGTCCGTTCAGCCGCCAGCGCGTTGGCGCTCACAGATTCACCCTGATCGCGGCTTGCGGGCATGCGGCATGCATAGGCGCTTTGCATCCCGCCCCCCCGTATCGAGATCGTGATCGCCCGTCTACCTTCGCAAGCTCCATGGTCATCGTCAGACCGTGCGGCATCCGACAGTCGTGCTCATCGGTCACGGCGGCCCGCAGCTGTCGGCGGCCGTGGTGCGTCAACGCGCCTGAACGTCTGTTGGGCTCTGCGCGCTGTGCTGCTGATCGTCGGCGCGCTGCTGGGTGTTGCCGCGCACGCCCTGGACACGTCGAAGGAGTTTCACAACTTCGTCAGCAACACCTGGAGCATCGAGGAAGGGCTGCCGCAGATCAGCGCGCTGGCGATGAGCCAGGACTCGCAGGGCTATCTGTGGGTCGGCACCCAGGCGGGGCTGGCGCGCTTCGATGGTCATCGCTTCACCGCCTATACGCCGGAGAACGCCCCGGGCTTGCCGGGCACCTATATCAACGCGCTGCTGACGGACGACGCCGGCAATCTCTGGGTCGGCACCTACAAGGGCCTCGCGCGCTGGCGCACCGATCGTTTCGTCGCAGTGCCGGTGGCAGCGGATGCCAACACCGCGCCGAACATCCTCGCGCTCGCACGCACTGCACAGGGCGTTGTGCTCGCCGCGGCGGGCAGCACCGTGCATGCCGTGGAGAATGATCTGCTGTATCCCTACGTGCAGCTGGAGCGCCCGGCGCGCGCGCTGCTGGTCGAGGGCCCCGATCTGTGGATCGGCAGCGTCGGCGGGGTCTACCTGCGCCAGCCCGATGCAGCATTGCGCTTCATTGTGTTTCCGGCCGATGCCCGCAACACCGCCACCCGCGCCCTGTTGCGCGCCAACGGCAGTCTGTGGGCCGGCACCAGTGAGGGGCTGTTTGTGCTGATCGATGGCCGCTGGCAGCGATACGCCGGCACCGCCGGGCTTTCGCACACGCCGATCGAGGCGATGCTGCTGGACCGCGATGGCAACCACTGGATCGCCGAGCTGGCCCACCTCACCCGGCTGCGCAGCGACGGCAGCTTCGAGCGCGTGGTGCGCGAAGGTTCGGGACTGTCGATCCGCTCATTGTTCGAGGATCGCGAAGCCAATCTGTGGCTGGGCAGCCAGTGGAGCGGCGTGACCCGCCTGCGCAATGGCTGGACCCGCCGCTACAGCGAGCGCCAGGGCCTGAAGACCCCACTGCTGTGGTCGGTCGCAGAAGCCGACGGCGGCGCGCTCTGGGTCGGCAGCGACGCCGGTCTGGTTCGATTCGAGAACGGTCGCTTCACCCAGGTGATCGAGGGCGGCGCCCTGCCGCATCCGAGTGCCTACTCGTTGCGGGCCGAGGGCGACCGGCTGTGGATCGGTACGCGCTATGGCCTGGCCGTGCTGGAGGACGGCGCGCTCAGTACGCCGGCGCGCTTCGAGCCGCTGGCCGCGCTGCAGATCAATGGCATCGTTCGCGATGCCGGTGATCGCCTGTGGCTGGCCACCAGCAGCGGCGCGTTCCGTGACGACGGCGAACGGGTTATCCGGATCGGCGAAGCCGAAGGGATGAGCGACCCGCGCGTGCGCTTTCTGTTGCCCACCCAGGACGGCCGCCTGCTGATGGGCACCCAGGCCGGTCTGTATGAAATCCGCGACGACCGCGCCCTGCCCTTCGCTGCCGATCTGGGCATGCCGCCGGCGCTGGACATCACCGTGCTGCACGAACTGGCCAATGGCGATCTGGTGGCGGGCTCGCTTTCGGAGTTGCTGTATGTGTTCAGCGCTGGACGCTGGCACCTGCTAGGCAAGGCCCAAGGCATGCCCGGCAACGCCCCGTTCTTTCTGGCCCATGACGAAAACTACCTGTGGGTGGCCGGCATCCGCGGCATCGGCAGGGTGCCGCTGAGCGACCTGCAGGCCCTCGTTGATGGCCGCAGCAGCCGCGTGCGCGGCGAGATGTTGCTGAACGAACGCGGCGACCGCCGCGGCGGCCAGAAGGGGTTCTGCTGCAACGGCGCCGGCAACAGCAAGGGCCTGCAGCGCGGACGCACCTTGTGGGCACCCAGCCGCGACGGCCTGGTCGCGCTCGACACCCAGGACGCGCGCATGCCCGATGCGCCCCCCACCACCCTGATCGAGCGCGTGCGGATCGACAACGAATGGCGCCCGCTGCAGCCCGGCCAGTTGATGTCCTTGCCTGTGGACGCGCGCGACCTCGCCTTCGAGTTCACCGCGATCAGCTTCTACGAGCCGCGCAGCATCGGCTTCCGCTACCGCCTGCTCGGTTACCACGACGACTGGCGTGAACCCGACGAAGCCGGTCAGCGGGTCACCGGCTATACCAACCTGCCGGGCGGCAACTACCGCTTCGAGGTGCAGGGCTCCACAGCGGCGGATCAATGGAGCCCGCCGGCCACGCTTGAATTCCGGATCGAGCCGAAGTTCCGCGAGACCGGCTGGTTCGTCGCCCTGCTCGCCGCAGGCGTCGGCCTGCTCGGTCTCGCCGGCTACCGACTGCAGCGGCGCCGCTACCGGCAGAGCGCCATGCGGCTGGAGGCGCTGGTGCAGCAGCGCACGCTCGACCTCGCCGAGGCCAATCAGCGCCTGCACGAGGCGACTCAGACCGACCCGCTGACGGGCCTTCGCAACCGCCGCTATCTGGCCGCGCAGATACCGAAAGACATCGCCTTCTATGCCCGCGAGCTCAGTGCGCCGACGCCGCATCCGCGGGTGCTGCTGTTCGCGCTGGCCGACATCGACCACTTCAAGAGCATCAACGATACCTACGGCCACGCGGTCGGCGATCGCGTGCTGCAGCAGTTCGCCGAAGTTCTGCTGGGTCAGGTCCGCACCGGCGACTACGTCGCACGCTGGGGTGGCGAGGAGTTCGTGCTGGTGTTCCGGCCGATGCCGCTGGCCTTTTTGCCGGTGCTGGGCGAACGCCTGCGCTCGGCGATCGCGGCCTATCCGTTCGACATCGGCGCCGCCAAGCCGCTACGCCTGACCTGTTCACTCGGCCTGTGCCAGTACCCGCTGCTGCAGGGCGGTGACGACAGCCTGCACTGGGAGCACCTGCTGGAACTGGCCGACAGCGCGCTGTATCGGGTCAAGCGTGGAGGCCGCAACGGCTGGGGCGCGTATCAGGCCAAGGCCGGAGTGAACGCCGGGCGGGTGCTGGCCCTGCTGCGCGAAAGTGAGTCCGCGCTCGAACAGAGCAGCGAGCTGAACTTCATCGGCGGCGGAGCCACCGAGGCAGCGCGCGGGATTCTGGAGCTGCCGGTCTAGCGCCGTGCGCTTGCGTTTGCGAGCGCCCCCGCGGATGCGCTGATCTTCCAGGACGAGAACGGCCAGCTGTGGGATCTTCGGTACACCCAGCACGGATTCTTCTGCATTCCGCTCGACTACATGCCGCCGATCGAGCCCTCAGGGTTGGACTGATTCGGCCCACCTCTGCCGGCGCGGTGCTGGTCCAACCAGCGCCGCGCCGCGACGCGATCCGGATCGATTCCGGCGGCGACATCCTCCAGCCGTGTCCGCACTTCGATGTCCGGGTCAACGCCGCCATCGCGCGGTGCACCCTCGACAAAACTGGCCAGCAGCGGAATGTCGATGCTCGCCTGTGAGTGCGGCAGCCGCAGCCAGGCCAGCTGGCCGCCGTTCAAGCCACGCAGATTGCCGCCGGTACGCTGGCCGATCAGAGTTGCGGCGCCGCTGGCCTTGAGATCGCGCGCAATCAGATAGCCGGCCGAACTCATGCGCGGCCCGATCAGGGCGACCACCGCACCGCGGTAGGGCTGCGCTACCGGCTCAACGACCCGCGCAGGCGTCCAAGGCAACTGCCAGTTGCGGCCTCCACCCCGTACCACCTTGCCGGTGCGGTCGAAGAAGTCGAAATCCCAGGTGTCCAGATAGCGCGCCAGCGCGTACGGCACGCGCTCGTAGGCGGACTCCGACCGTGTCGCCGGCTTGGTGTAGGGCGCAGTCAGCAGCCGCGCCAGCAGGGCATCTCCGATCGCATCGCTGCCGCCTTCGTTCTGGCGCAGATCCAGCACCAGCGCGGTCACGCGCTGCTCGGCCAGGGTTCGGAAGCCGTCGTCCAGAAACCCGCGCCAGTCGAATGTGTCGTTCCAGAACGCGAAGGTCGACAGGCTCATCACCGCGGTATCGCCATCGATCTCCAGCCGCCAGTCCTCGCGCTCGGGCGCGCTGCCGGCCGCGGCCAACACAGCCTCGCGTTCGGCCACCGGCCGGCCGGGCACGCGGACCTCAAGCAGACGACCCTCGTGCGTGCGCAGCTGCAGTCGGTAGCCGGTTAGCGCGGGTGGATACAGCAGCGGCAGCAAGCGATCCATCGCGCCGCCGCTGGAGTGAGTCTCCAGCTGGCTCAGACGCTTGCCGTCGCTGTCTGCATCAGCGCGCAGGTAGGGCATGAACTCGGCGATCAGCGCGCCCGCGCTGCGGCCATCTACCGCCAGCAGCTCCGCATTCGCGGGCACGGCGGGATCAGCGCTGGCGGTGACCAGCAGGCGGCTCTCGACAACCCGCAGGCGCAGCGGCAATGCCGGCAGGGCCGCCAACTGCGCCTGCAACGCCGGGCCCTGGTTCAGCGGGTTGGTCCAGGTGTGGCCACAGCGCACCGCCGCAGCAATGCGGGTGGTGATCAGGTACATCGCCTGCGCATCGCTGCCTGCGGCGACCTCGGCGTCGGCGCGGGCGAACTCGGCCTCGAACTCGGCCGGCGTCAGGTAGCGGAACAGGCCGGGATGCAGCTCACTCAGTCCTCGCTTGAGAATGCGCAGCTCGCGCTGGGCCTCGGCCGCGCTCAAAGGCGCGGGCGCGGGGATGGGCTGTGCGAACGCCAGCACCGGCAGCAGCAGGCAGATGCCGAGGGCGCAGCGGACGATGCGGGCAGATCGAAACATATTGACTCCAGCGTGTGAGGACGCCGCCACCCTGCCGGCGCCCGTCTGCACCGGCGCTCCAGCGCTGAAATTCCTCGGCTTTTTATGATCTGGCACCTGCCGTGAGGGCCGCTTCACGGTACTGCGTCGGGGTCTGCCCGATCTGCGCCTTGAAGCAGCGGTTGAAGCTGGACTTCGAACTGAAGCCCGCCTCGAACGCCAGCTGCAGCAGATCGCCCGCGGCCGATTCGCGCAGCTGCCGGCAGACGGCATCGACCCGCAGCCGATTGATCGCCGCATTGAAGCTCACGCCAAGACCCTCGTTGAACGCCCGCGACAGATAGGCGGTATTGGTACCGAGATGCCGCGCCAGCCGATCCAGACTCAAGTCGGGGTCGCGCCACCAGCCCGCCTCGACCGTCCGCGCCAGCCAGGCTTGGCCCTGTGCATGCCAGTCACGGACGGGCAGGTCCGCCGATGCGACGTCAGACATCCGCGTTGCCAACGGCGACGCTGGGGGCAGCGCATCGAGTTGTGGATAGCGCGTGTCCGCATGTCGCCAGCCCTCCAGCCCCAGGTAGAACACCAGCAGGGTGAAGCAGACATACAGCGGGAAGCGCTGGAAGTAGTTGAAGTCGATGCTGTAGCTCAGCAGCTCGTACAGCGCCCACACCGGCCAGGCCAGGGCGAACGCGAGCAGCACCCGGCGCAGCCACAGCAGGCGAAACTCCTCGCGGTTGCTGAGCTGGGTGTCGAGCCAGTGCTGATAGCCGCGATAGGCGCGCAGGGCGAGCCACAGGTAGATCGCGAACGAGACGAGGCCGAGGAAAGTCTCAGCAGGGTCGATCCAGTCGCGATGCACGCTGTCGTTCCAGGCGTTCTTGGTCGCCAAGGGCTGCGCGAACATCAGCGCGCGGTAGCCGAACTGCAGCGCCGCCGGCAGCAGATGCCAGGCCCAGCCGCGCGGCAGGCGGTCGGCGCTGAGCCGGTACACATGCAGATGCAGCAGCGGCCCGATCGCGAAGCCGAGCTCGAACGGTGCGAATGACAGCCAGGGATAGGCGTCGTAGAAGCCGGCGAAACCGAGCACATAGGGCAGCAGCTTCAGCACGAAGACCAGCAACAGCAGCGCCAGCAGACGATTGGCGACCGTGTTGCTGCGGGTTGCAGCCAGCAGGCCGGCGACCGCCAGTCCGAAACCGGCGCCGATCGCGAGGGTGGTGCTCCAGGGCCCGAAGGCGATGCTCACGGATGGCCACGCATACGGGGTGCTCGGTCGACACAGGGGCAAGGCCGCCAGTGTGCCGCGGCTGACCGGTGCGGGTCAGTCTCTGATCCCCACCATCAAGCCGTAATCATTCCTTCTCGGCGCGCAGCCTCGCGTCGTCTGCGGGCAGCCGCGCTTGCTCGGCAAGAAAGAGCAGCTCGTTCAGCGAATGCCCCAACAGGGCGCCGGTGGCGCCGGACATTCCAACCTTCCCCGTCATGATGGCCGCGTGCGCCTGCACCGCGATCATGGCCACGCGCTCACAGTCGTCGGCGAGGACTTCCAAGCGCGAGGCCAGGTGCCGCTCGCGGTCAATCGCCTGCCTCACCCCAAGCGCGCTGTGCGCAGTGACCGCCTCGGCAATAGCATCGTCGAGGCAACGGTTGAGGATCCTGAACTCGTCGGTGGTGAGGCGCACGCCCAGCGTGATCGCGGCGCCAGTGATCGACTGGCAGACGTCGCCATACTCGTGCACGACCTGGTCGATGCTGTAGCCGTGGCTCAGCAGGAAGGCGCCATGGCTTGCTGCGGTCCGGATGATCTCGGTTTGCGCCGAGGCCACCCCAGCGGGGGACTGATCCAACCCGGCCGCCGCGGGCAGGCGCGACAGAACCCCAACCAGCTGATCGAGAAACCCGGACACGCCCTGTGCATGCGCGGGCACCCAGGCCTGTGCGCGCCGCTGGGCCGCCTTGAGCCGGCAGGATTCGATCAGTTCGGCGCGATGGGCGGTGATGAAGTCATGCAGGCTCATTGCACGATGTCCTTGCGGCAGGCATCAACTGGCGAAGGCAAAGCCGGACCCACTGCGCTTGGCCTGATACATCGCCCGGTCGGCTGAAGCGAGAAGTGCGTCCGCGGTATCGGCGTGCTGCGGAAACAGGGCGATACCGATGCTGGCGCGAATCTCCGGAACCGGTATCGGTTCGTCCTCACCCTTGGGCGGCGGCGCGCGCAACGCATCCAGCAGCTTCTGCGCGACCTTGGCGACATCGGTGTGACGCTTGACGTCGATCAGCAGGAACACGAACTCGTCGCCGCCGAAGCGACTGACCGTGTCGACGCTGCGGCTGTTCTCGGTCAGGCGCTGAGCGACGATCTGCAGCACCCGATCACCGGTCGCGTGCCCAAGCCGATCGTTGATCCACTTGAAGCCGTCGAGGTCGATGAACATCACCGCGACCGCCCAGCCCTGCCGCTGCGCCTGCGCCAATTCGTGCCCGAGGCGATCGACCAGCAGGGCGCGGTTGGGCAGACCGGTCAGTGCGTCGTGCAATGCGAGTTGCCGTGCTGCAGTCTCCTGCTCGACGGCGGCCGCCAACTGGTGCTCGATCATGCGGCGGTTGCGGATCTGGCCATTCAGCGCGCTCTCCACCGCCTCGACCTTGCCGGTGATCACGGCCACCTTCTCTTCGATCGCCTCGTTCTTCAGCAGGGCGCCCTGCACGTAGACCGCGATCTGTTGCTCGGCCGCACAAAGCTTGAGACCCGCGTTCACCTCAGCCAAGCCGTTTCCGCATTCACGCAGCAACTGCTCGACCTGCCGGGTTTCCTGCAGAGCCGTATCCAGGGACGCGGTTGCGGGTGTCGGCTTCGTGTCTCGGGTTGTAGACATGGAGGTTCGCGGGGCTGCTCTGATCTGAATCGTGAAAGAGGCTCGCCGGGGATTGCGGCCATCCAGCCCGGAAGTCAGATCGACGAGCTATGCGCGGAGCGGCCACTTGGGCACGCCGATGCACGGAGACTAGCCAGTGTCGCAGCCGGTCATCTGTACGGTAGGCCACATTGATTCCAGTCCATTCGGCCACTTGCCCTCCGGCAGCTGCAGCCCGTGCGAGGGCGCGATGTGGCTGGCAGCGCGCGGCCAAACAGAGGCTTGTTTGGCGCAGCCTGCGCGAGGCTGCAGCAGATCCGCGCTCACGCGCACTCGAAAAAAACAGCAGTATTTCAATCAGTTCCAACTTTGACACCTGCCCCATCTGACAGGTCGTATCGACAGAACCGTTTTGCAGGCGTACAGCTGGCGGTTCTCAGTCGCGCCGGATGGGTGCCCTGAGATCACCCGCCCAGCGACGGGTGACACCCTCTCCCATCTTCCGCAGGAGTGATAGTCATGCGAAGTGCACACCAACCCCGCCACCTCGTCCGCCGTCTTCTGAGCGCGGGAATTCTCGGCAGCCTCGGTCTGATCGGTTTCGGGCTTGCCCCACCCAGCCATGCCGCCACCGCACCCGCTGTGGTCGCGGACCAGTTCGCCACCGTACCAGCACCGATCGCCATCGAGCTGACCCCGCTGGAGCGCGCCGGCATTGCTGAAGGCAATGCCCTGCTCAGCCTGAGCTTCGAACAACGTGAGGGCTTGGGCGACGAGATCGTTCTCAACGCCGAACGCCGCAAACATGTCCTGAAGCGCGACCCGAACGACCCCACCCGCTTCAGCGGCATGATCGACTTCGATTTCGACCTGTTCGTGCGCGAGCAGCAGCAGCGCGAGGCCCTGATCAAAGAGAGTCGCGAAGAGAAGTCGCCCGTGTTCAGCGGCCGCGAACTGCTCGGCCACGAGCGCTTCGGCTTTCTCGATCCGGCGATTGTCGAACGCGCACGGATCGAATCGCTGCCGTTCCGGATTCCACGCGATGTGATCGTCCTGCCGCTCAGCTTTGTCGACCCCGCGCGCGAACTGATGATCACCGCGCCGCCGGTGGTCAACGACCCCGGTCGCACCTTCGACATCTGCGGCAATGTCGGCAATCCCAACGGGGCCTGGACCTTCAAGACCCTGATGAGCAACATGGCCAACACGCCGCTGACCGGCGTTGATCCGTCCGATTTCGTCGAACGCTGGGTGCGTACCTGGCAGGTCAACAACACCCTCAATACCTTTCCGGTACCCGCACGTCCAAACATCGGCCCGCTGGTGCTGAACAGCTGGCCACGCATCGCGGGCAAGCTCGATTTGAACCAGTCGCCGTTCCGGCTGCTGGCGATCGTCAACCGCGTCGACCTGCGCGGCAACAGCGTCTACGGCAGCAGCAATGCGGGCGAAGGCCGCTTCGTGTTCGGCGTGGTCAATCGCAACAGCGCGGGCGGCTGCTCGACCACGCGCTTCACCGTGATCCTCGAATACGGCGTGCCGATCCGCGGCTGTGCGGCCGTGCGCAGCTATGGGCAGCAGTGGGACAACCTCGGCAATCTGGTGCTCGGCAGCCCGGCCTACAACACCGCCCTGCAGGCCATCACCGACCAGTTCACCAGCGCCAACGCCGCCCCCAACAAGCCCAACCGCAGCGCGATCAACCAGGTGCGCAGCAACGAGAACGCACTCAACCCGCTGTGGGAGCTGCGCGAGTTTGTTCTGCGCCAGGGCAATCCGCTGCTGCAGATCAGCTCGACCGTGCAGACGCCCCACCACAGCTGGAACAACGTATGCGTCCGCCCAAGCCACCTACCGCTTCCCCACTCGCCGTGCTGAGCCTCAGTTGCAGATCGGCGCCCAGCCCTCGATCGGCAGCAAGCTGTCGATGTCCCGGTT